>DATNIV010000433.1:0-3664 GCA_035604255.1 Telmatospirillum sp.
CGTCGACGGCAGCCCCAACGAGACCACACAGGCATTGATCGAACCGGTCCTGAACCCGCTTTACGGCGCCTGGAAGGCCCTGTTTACCGCCCGCGAAAGGCGCGGCGTCCTCGATCTCGACCTTCCCGAACGCAAAGTCATCATCGGGACCGACGGACGGATCGAATCGGTGATCCCCCGGGCACGCTATGACAGCCATCGCCTGATCGAGGACTTCATGATCGCCGCCAATGTCGCGGCGGCCGAGCAGATCGAGGCCGTCCACCGGCCTTGCATGTACCGCGTTCACGATTTGCCATCGCGGGAAAAGCTTGAAGGGCTGCGCGATTTTCTCACCACCGTCGGACTGTCCTTACCCAAGGGACAAGTCCTGCGCGCCTCCGCCTTCAACCAGATTCTCGCCGCGGCCAAAGATACGCCCGAGTCGCATCTGATCAACGAAGTGGTGTTGCGCAGCCAAGCCCAGGCCGTCTACAGCCCGGAAAACATCGGGCATTTCGGCTTGGCGTTGGCCCGCTATGCCCATTTCACCTCGCCGATCCGCCGCTATTCCGACCTCTTGGTGCATCGCGCCTTGATCGATGGACTCGGTCTCGGCGAAGGTGGATTGCCGCCTGACTCCGTCGAACGTTTTGCCGAGATCGGTGAGCATATCTCGCTGACCGAGCGCCGCGCCGCCGCAGCGGAACGCGACGCTCTCAACCGCTTCACAACCTTGTTCCTGGCCGATCGCGTCGGCGCGCATTTCGCCGGACGCGTCAATGGCGTGACCCGTTTCGGTCTGTTCGTCACCTTGGACGAGACCGGAGCCGATGGATTGGTTCCGGTCTCGTCTCTGCCCGAGGACTATTATATCCATGACGAAGTCCGTCATTGTCTGGTCGGCAAACGATTTGGATTGACCTTCAGCCTGGGCGACATCGTCAAAGTGGAACTGGCCGAGGCCAATGCTCTCACCGGCAGCCTGCTGTTTCACTTGCTGAAGGACGATAATGCGCCCCATGCGCGGACCGGTGGCCGCAATACGATGCCCAGAGAACGCGCCATGCCACGCGTCAAACGCCGTCCGCAGAAACGAAAACGCTAAATCGTCCTCGTTTTTTTCTGTACCAGAGCGAAGCTTGCCCCTCATAATCGCTCCGGTCTTTCGTTCAGGCATCCTTAGCTCCGAGTGTTTTACCTCCGATGTATCGTTGGATCCTTGCCGGTAGCATCTTTCTTGCCGCAGCCTGTACGCCGGTCAGTCCAGCCTCCGTCGGCGCGACGGACACGTCGATCGCCAGTCCGCAGACGGAACGCGTCCTGGCCTTTGGCTTCAACGCCATCAAGGAACGCTACGTCACCGCCGTGACCATCGGCAACTTTGCCTTCGAAGGCATGCATGGCCTGTCGACCATCGACCCGGCAATCAGCATCGATCGGCTCTCCGGACATAAGATCGCACTGCGCTATCGTGATGAACAGATCGCGGAATATCTTGTCCCGCTGAATGACGATGCGGAACAATGGGCCAATCTCGTCGTTCACGCGTCCCATGACGCCGCTTTGCGGTCCACCGCCTTGCGCGGAACCGATCGGGAAAAACTCTTCGAAGCGGTCTTTGACGCGACCTTGTCGAAACTCGACATCTTCTCGCGCTACGCCGGCGCCCTGGAAGCCTCGGAGCATCGGGCGGCGCGCAATGGCTTTGGCGGCATCGGCATCCGTTACGAACAGCGGCCGGATGACATCGTTCTGACCGAAGTCATGCCGGAAACGCCGGCCGACGACGCCAGCCTGAAAGTTGGCGACCATGTGACGGCCATCGACAACGCGAGCGTTGCCGGCCTCACCCAAGCCGCCATTTCCAAACGGCTGCGCGGTCCGGTCGGATCCCTCGTCAGTTTAACGGTCCGCAAAGAGAATGCGTCCGCCACCAATCCGGTCAGCCTGGAACGTAGTTTGATCGTTCCGCCGACGGTCAGCATGACGATGAAAGACGGCGTCGCCGTCATGGCGATCAGCAGTTTCAACAGCGGCACCGCATTCAGCGCCTATGGCGCGGTGAAGAAGGCCAAGGCGACGCAGGGATTCAAGGGCCTGATCCTTGACCTCCGGGGAAATCCCGGCGGATTGCTCGACCAGGGCGTGGCTGTCGCCGATCTGTTCATCGCTCACGGCCGCATCGTCTCGGCGCAAGGTCGTCACCCTGCCTCGGTACAAGTTTATGACGCCAAGTCCGGCGATCCCGGCGAGGATGTCCCATTGGTCGTGCTGATCGACGGCGGCACCGCCTCGGCGGCGGAAATCGTCGCCAGCGCGCTCCAAGATTCGGGACGCGCCGTCGTGGTTGGCACCAACAGTTTCGGAAAGGGCACGGTGCAGACCGTCGTCCGGATGCCCAACCAAGGCGAGATGACGCTGACCTGGTCGCGTTTCTACAGCCCCAGCGGCTATGCGCTGCACGGTCTCGGCGTTCTGCCGACGATCTGCACGGCGGACGATCATGCGCAAACCACCAGCCTCTTCGCGCCATTGCGCGAAAGTCATCCCGCGGTGGCGGCCAATATCGCGTTGTGGCGCTCGACCGGAGTCGATGATCAACAACAGCGCAAACAATTGCGTGGCGTTTGCCCCGCCGGCAAACACACCGATGTCGCGATCGATATCGAGGTGGGACGCGAATTGATCGCCGACAGAACATTTTACGCCCATGCGCTCGGCCTCCTGGCGCCCGAGGCGACGGCGTCTTCGGCGCCATCCCGGAGCACCGGAAAAAAACCTTAGGCTCTGCGAAAGCATTCTCTTCTTGACACTGGCGACCCAGGCTGTATTTTCCGCCGCCTGACGTCGTCACTTAAGCATTCGGGATTTTAATCATGGCAAAGCCCGCCACCATCCTTATCAAGCTGCTCAGCACCGCTGGCACCGGCTTTTTCTACGTGGCGAAAAAAAACCCGCGTAAGACGACCGAAAAGCTTGAGTTCCGCAAATATGACCCCGTCGTGCGCAAGCACGTTGCCTTCAAGGAAGCGAAGATTAAGTAATCTCGCCTAAAGGTCACTTTGCATCAGGACGCCCGCCTCACCGCGGGCGTTTTTGTTTTTGGGCCAACCGTTCCGGTCTTTGCGGCACAGAAACAATGAAATAAAGAACAAATACACGCTAATTTGCAAATAACTTTGACGCCATATCTGGCAAAGAGTGAGCCAAATATGAAAAAACCATAACATTATTATTGAAATTAAAGATGCTATGGATAGCATGCGGCAAGCTGTCATTGATTATTTAATCGGATTTAAAATTCACTATGCGAATCAAGACATTTTTCGTTGCCGCGTTAGCGGTCCCCACTCTCGCGACCATGGTGTGCGGCACTTGGATTGTCGCCGACCTTTGGCAAGCCTATTCCGGAAACGGCCGGGCCCGGGATGAAACGGCGGCTCTGGCGGCCTTGGCGCAAGCGGTCGAGGTCTACGCGGTACAGCGGGGCAATATCAATGTCTCCATGCTCTCGGAATCACCCGTCGGCGATGCCATGCGAAAAAGCATGGAGGAGGAACGGCGCGCCACCGGACAGGCGGTCAGCAAAGCCTTGAGGCTGATGCAGGGGTTGAAGCGAAGCCCCAGCGACGATATGGAGACCACGCTGAGCGCTATCGGCAAACGTATCGACGACCTGGAC
>DATNIV010000434.1:0-4812 GCA_035604255.1 Telmatospirillum sp.
GTCGAGCACCATCTTGCCGTTGGAGCTCAACAAAAAGGTCGAATGGTCGAGAAACACCAAGCCGATCTTGGACTCGGACCCGGTGCGGATTTCATCGCCCTGGAGAACGTTGTCGCCCTTGTGCAGGACGCCGGTGCTGCCGTCCGCGTGACGGACGTTCGCCGTGCCGTCCAGCTTTTCCACCCAGCCGATTTGTGTCTGGGGCAAAGGCGGCGACGGCGCGGGGCGGGGATCAGGCATTTAGATCTCCCGACCAAGTCGATCGCAGCAGCAGGGCGGTGACGCAGAGCAGCGGAGCGTACATCGGTGTCCTCATCACATAACAACAAAGGTGGGCGACGTGGACGCTCTACGAAATGGACATGATCATTCCATCGAGAACGATCGCAACGTCACACGCAGATCGCCCTGACAACGCTAGACGATCAACATACGAGAGTACGGCATTTTGCGGCCCGTGTCGCCAGGGTTGTTGACGCTTTGGCCGGGAAAATCCCTCTTTCTTCCGGGGGTTAGGGGGCATCGTAAGAGGACAAAAGGGAGGGCTTCACTCTCAAATCCCTCGCCCCTCGTGGGAGAGGGAGGGACCCGCGAAGCGGGAGGGTGAGGGGGAAATCGCAAAAAACATGAGCTTTTTCCTCCGCCTGTCGGCGTCCTGCCCCCTCATCCCAACCCTTCTCCCACGAGGGGAGGAGGGCTTTTGTCCCTGTTACGGGGCATCCAGTTTTTCATTTGATCCCCTCGGACGCGGGCGACAGGGAGACCCCATGGAATGCCTGATCGAGCAACCGATCATTTCGGAGCAACGGTTCCAGCACCGTCCGCAGGATGGATTTGCGGCCGATGACGATTGCCGCATTGCCGACCATGCCCGGACGAATGGCATATTCTCGGTTCCGGCTATCGCGGAGAGACGACTGGTGAACCCGGATCACCGCCTTGTAATAAGGGGCGCCGGTGCGGGCGTCGTCAATGGCGTCGGCGCCGACCATGGTCACTTCCCCCTCCAGGCTGCCGAAACGGAACTGGTCGAAGGCGGTCAGGCGCACCGATGCGGCAAGTCCTTCGCGGATATGGCCGATATCCTGGGGGGGCAGGCGAGCTTCGACGACCAGGGTGTCGTCGACCGGGACGATGTCCATCAAGGTTTCTCCGGCTCGGGCGACCTGGCCGACACTGGTCACGGCGCTCATCTTGACGATGCCGTGCACCGGTGAACGCAATTCGCTGCGTCCTTCACGGTCGTTGGCGACGGCCATGGTCATCGTCAGGGCGCGAATTTCCGTTTCCGCCTTGCCGATATCCTCCATGACCTGGGTCTGCCAGCCTTTTTCGAATTCGGTCAATTTGGCGTCGGCTTCGCGCAACTGGGCGCGCAGGCGTTCGACCGACAGGCGTGTCGTCGCCAGTTCTCCTTGCAGCGTGAGTTGATCGCGCTCCAGACGGACCAAATCGTTGCGGCCGACCACACCGGCGGCGAACGCTTTGGTTCTGATCGCCATTTCCTCGCCGATCTTTTCGGTGGTGCGGGACAGGCCGGCGACTTTGCTTTCCATCTCGGCGATTTCGTTCTGTCGGCGCTCGATTTCGCGGTTGATGACGCTGGTCTGATCGGTGTGATGGGCCATGTGATCCAAATGCAACGCCATTTCGCTTTTCTTGGTGTCGTCATCGATACGCGTGTCGGTCGGCCACAGGATCTGCTTGCTGCCGGAAAGATCGGCCTGCAGTCGCGCCACGCGGGCCTTCTGTGCCGCCATGCGGGCGAGACGTTCCGCGTAATCCGTAGCCCCTTGGGAGTTGACCAGACGGACCAGCACGGTGCCCTCCGTCACTTCGTCGCCCTCATGCACGAGGACGTCGTGAACCGTTCCTCCTTCGTAATGCTGAATATGGCGGATTTGGCTGGATGGTTCGACACGCACCGGGGCGTTCACCACGTCGTCGATGTCCAGGACGGCGCTGCCGCCTACCATGATCACCAAGGCCAGTCCCGACCACACCAGCAAAGGCGTTGCCGACGCCGAGGTCAGCGTTGGAGCGATCCCATGGACCGGACCGCGAAACGCCGCCAGAGTGGGGGACAACGCCATGGACGGCGGAGCGGCGGACCACAGTCGACGAACAGCCAACGCCTTGAAACAGGCGCAGGCGCAGGCTTTCACCCGGTTGAGAGCCGTCATGACGCAGGCCCCGCGAGCAACTCGGCGGTTGCCGCCAAGCGGGCCACCCGACCGCGCGACAGAATCGCCGTGCGCTCCGCCAGGGCCAAGCCGGCAGCGCGATGGGTCAGGATGATCAGGGTCCGACGATGGGTCAATTTTTGCAGAAAGCCGATGATTCGCCGCTCGCTGACGTCGTCGAGTCCATTGGTCGGTTCGTCGAAGACCATGACCGGGGCTGGACGCAAACAGGCTCGCGTCAATGACAGCAATTGCCGTTGGCCGGCCGAAAGATTGCGGCCGGCATCGGCCAGTTCGTAATCCAATCCCATGCCGGACGGCATCACCTGTTCGGCCCCCAGGTCGGCCAAGACGCCAAGGATCGCCTCGTCCGTGATCTCCTTGTCCAGCACCAGATTGTCGCGCACAGTGCCGCTGAACAACATGGGCACTTGCGGGCAGGTGGTCACATGACGACGCAGATCGGCCGGATCGAGTTGGGCAAGATCCACGTCGTCCAGCATAACACGACCGTTCTCCGGCGTGAGGATGCCGGTCACCAGTTTTTCCAGGGTGCTTTTGCCTGATCCCGGCGGACCGACGATGGCGAGGTGCTCGCCCGGTTCCAGGGTCAGGGTGATGTCCGCGATCGCCGGCAGGGGAGCACCCGGATAGCGGGCCGATGCGCCCTCGATGGCCAAGCGCCCGCGACAGGTCGGTTTATGGATCTGCCGCCCGTTCGCCCGTTCCGTCGGTTGTTCGGTCAATTCCCGTACCGACTGCAAGGCGACCATGGCCGAGAGGGCCTGCGGCACCACTGACAAGATCTGCGTGGTGGCGCCGGTGAATCGGGTCGCCAACATCGTCGCGGCGAGAATGACGCCGGACGATAATCCGCCTTGTACGGCATGCCAGGCGCCCAGTCCTACCGCGCAGAGGACGGCCATATTCTGTGCCAGCAGCGCGACGTGACCGCGCAGCGCGGCCAGACCGCGAATGGCGCGCGTGGTTCCGGCGTGGGCGAGCGCGGCATGCCGGAAACGCGCTTGCAGAAGGCCGGAGGCGCCGATACGGCGTACCGTTTCGGGGTCGGCAAACCCTTCCCAGGTGGCTTGATTGCGGCGTGCGGCGGCTTGCGACAGCGCGCCGTACAATTGCCGTTGACGATGCAAGTTCAGCAGGCTGATGACGGTGATCACGATATTCATGGCCACCACCACCGCCGCCACCAGGGGGTCGCAGAGCAGCAATCCGATCAGGAACAGGCCGAGAAAGGGCACATCGGCCAACAGAGACACCGCTGCCGCGCCGAAGCCGTCGCGAATTGTGTCATAGTCCTGCAAGAGACGGAGGAGTTGGCCGGGGGGCGGCGTTGCGCCGTTGAACCGGGTGGCCAGGACGCGCCGGTGTGTTGCCGTGGCCAGACGGATATTGCCCTCATGCAAGGCGTCTTCGATAAAAAGTGAACGAAGGCGGCGGAACACCTGTTCGAACAGCATGGCAGCGAGGAAGGCGATGACCATGACGGCCAGACTGTGCAGCAATCCATGCGGCAGAACTCGATCGTAAACCTGCGCGGAGAAAATCGGCGTCGCCAGCGCCAGGATGTTGGCCAGCAATCCGGCCGTGGCGGCACGGATGACCGTCGGTCGCCAGGAAGCCATCAGGGCGTTCAAGGAGGTGGGGACTTCGGTTTCGTCGCGATCGAGCCGGGGGCGAATAAAGAGGATTGCCGCCGCCGGCATGCCCGGTGACGTCCGGGTCAAAACCCGTGCGTCATCGTCACTGAAGATCACGCAAGGCAACAGATCTTCCGGCAGCAGCTCCGGACTGGTCACCATTTCGATATGAGCGGCCAAGCCGAAACGGCTCAACGCTTCCACCCAAGGAGAGGAATGCCCCTCCGCCGAAGCGGCGCTCATCGCGTCCGCGATGGCCAAAGGGGATATCGTCTGTCCCTGCTGTCTCAGGCAGAGCGAAATCACCTTGGCAACCTGCTCGACCTTGCCCGCCTCCACCGAATTCGTCACCGGATTTTCTTTCTTACGACTTCTCTGGTTGTCTTCCTTCGTCTGATTGCGCCGTCGGTTTTTGCTGTTTCACGTCATCCCAGGGATTGCGGCCCAGAGCAGCATCCATGCGCGCCCTGGCGGCTTCCAGTTCGGCGTAAAGCTGCACGCGGCGCAATTCGGAAAGGATACTGGAGGCCAACGCTTTGGTTTCCTCCATTTCCGAGCCGTAGCCGGTCTTGTGCGCTTCTCCCGACAACTGGCTTATGCGACCGTCCACCTGCGCCAACTGCTCGGTCAGACGATAGTTCCGATAGGCATGCCGATAGAGGTCATCGGCCACATGCACTTGCGTAATGACCGCCATTGCCGTCACCATGCCGCGGGCGCGGGTCAGTTCGCTGGCGTTGCGGGCGTTGCGGGTCCGTGTCGGAGCGGTGATGATGTCGTTCAGGCTGGTGATCAGATGGATTCCCGCATCCGCCCAAACATTTTGCAAAAGATAGCTGGTCGAATCGTAATGTCCGCCGAGAAAGGGACCGACTCCGGGGAGCGTCTTCAACATTTCGGCGCGGACTTCATCGACATCGATACGGAACTGAATTTCGTCCGAATGCGTTTCCGGCCGATCGCTGAGAGCC
>DATNIV010000435.1:0-3538 GCA_035604255.1 Telmatospirillum sp.
GGACATATCGAGGTCGTCGGCCAAGTCGGCGGCATGACGGGGTTCGACGATCTGGCCGATAAAATCCGACAAATTCCCGGTGTCACCGGCGTCACGCCGATGGTCGAGGGGCAAGTGTTGGTGACGTCGCCGGCCGGAGCATCGTCCGGGGCCATGGTGCGTGGCGTGCGCTCAGGCGATTTGCTGTCGAAGGGGGCCGTTCTCAAGGGCATTCGCGCTGGCGACCCGAAGGCCTTTGTTGGCGACAATGCGGTGATCGTCGGCTATCGGTTGGCGGAAACGCTTGGTCTGCATGTCGGCGATGCGATGACGTTGATTTCCCCCAAAGGCAATGTGACGGCTTTTGGCATGGTGCCCCGGCTCCGGGCCTATAAGATCGTGGCGACCTTCGATGTCGGTATGTATGAATATGATTCGCGATTCGTCTTCATGCCCTTGGAGGCGGCGCAGGTCTATTTCATGTTGCCCGATCGGGTCAGCAACCTCCATGTCATGCTCTCCAACCCCGAGAACGCGCGTGATGCGGTCGATGTGATCGGCAATGTCACCGAGGGGCGGTTGCCCATTTATGACTGGCAGCAGACCAACGCAGGGTTTTTCAACGCCATTCAGGTCGAACGCAACGTGATGTTCCTGATCCTGACGCTGATCATCCTGGTGGCTGCCTTCAACATCATCTCCAGTCTGATCATGCTGGTCAAAGACAAGGGCCGCGATATCGCCATTCTGCGGACCATGGGGGCGACGCGGGGCATGATCATGCGGATCTTCTTCATCTCAGGCGCCAGCGTCGGCGTTATCGGAACCCTGGGCGGCGTCGCTTTGGGTTTGGCGTTCGCGCTGAATATCGAAAAAATCCGACAGTTTCTGCAAACACTGACGGGGCGTGAACTGTTTTCGGCGGAAATCTATTTCCTCAGCCGTTTGCCGGCCAAGGTCGATCCGACAGAGGTGCTGACCGTGGTGGCCATGGCGCTCGTTCTGTCCTTCGCGGCGACCATCTATCCGTCCTGGCGGGCCGCCCGGCTCGATCCGGTGGAGGCGTTGCGCTATGAGTGAGCAGGTTCTCGCCCTGGAAGGGGTGACCCGCAGTTTTCACCAAGGGCGGGATGCGCTCAAGGTGCTCGACGGGGCCAATCTCGTCCTCAACGCCGGAGAAATCATCGCTTTGGTCGGGCCGTCGGGAGCCGGCAAGTCGACCTTGCTGCAAATCGCCGGCCTGCTCGAATTTCCCGATGGCGGGGACGTGCGGATTTGTGGCGAGGCTTGCGGTCACTTATCCGACGATCGGCGTACGGGCATCCGGCGGGAGCGCCTTGGGTTCGTTTATCAATATCACCATCTGTTGCCTGAATTTTCGGCGCTCGAAAACATCGTTCTGCCGCAGATGATCGCCGGCGTCGATCGGAAGAAGGCAGCCGTTCGTGGCCGGGATCTGCTCGAACGCTTAGGCTTGGCGCCGCGGGCCGATCACCGACCCGGTCAATTGTCGGGTGGCGAGCAACAGCGCGTCGCCATTGCGCGGGCGCTGGCCAATGGCCCCAGCCTGTTGCTGGCCGACGAGCCCACCGGCAATCTCGATCCGCATACCGCCGAGGTCGTTTTCGACGAACTGTTGCGCTTGGTCAAAGGGGCCGGGCTGGCGGCGGTCATTGCCACGCATAATCCCGAATTGGCGCGGCGGATGGATCGGATGGTGACCTTGCGGGACGGCCATCTGCTGGATGGCACGGTGGTTTAGAGCCGCCGTCGTTCCCTGAAGCGTGCGCTGTCATTGCGAGCGAAAGCGAAGCAATGATGGGAAATATCGAAGGTTTTGGGAGCTTGACGGCTTTCAGGGACCACAGATGAACACCGGCTGCCGCTTCGCGGCTCACAGATGAGCAGATAAGAAGAGTACCGCAGGCAACAATCCCGCTTGGTCTCGCCTTTCGCCGCCCGAGATTATCTCGATTGCCTGAGGGCCGCGCAAGAAACCTCATCGGCGCCATCTGTGAGCCGCGAAGCGGAACCCGAGTTCATCTGTGATCAAGAATATCCTGTGCATCAGCCAAATTGTCTGGGGATTCCCACAACTTGTGCTGCGCAAACAGTAGCGTCTACGCAGGGCCGAGGAAGAGTCCTGTCGCGGAGCGTTGGGAAGGCTCAGGGTGCGGCTGCGGCAACGGTTGCTTGCGGCCCCATGATGAGCATGTCCCGGAAGCGTTGGGCGGCCGGGGAAAGACGGGCTGCGCGGCGTTCGACAAGACCGATCGTTCTTTGCACGACCGGTTCGCCGATGCGCCGGGTGACAATAACGGGATGCGTGCCGGGCGGGGTCGCGAGTTTGGGCAGTACGGATATGCCAAGTCCACGCTCCACAAGCCCCAGAGACGTCGTCAAATGGTTGACCTCATATTGAAAGTTGAGCCGGACGTCTGATTTGGAAAGTGCGTTTTCCAGCGTTTGGCGGTTGCCGCTGGCGCGACAGACACCGATGAGGGGTTCTCCCTCAAGATCCTTCCAGTCGATCTGATCGAGACGTGCCAAGGGATGATCGTGCCGGCAGGCCAAGACAAACGGGTCGTCGAGCAGTGGCGTGAACGTCAGATCCGATTCCGAACTGCCGATGAAATTGATGCCGAACTCGGCTTCCCCGTTTCGCACGCTCTCCAATCCATCGTTTGCCGACAGATCGAGAATACGAAAGCGGATGTGCGGAAACCCCGCATTGAATCGTTCGATCGCTTCCGGAAGAAAATAAAATACGGCGGTCGGCACGCAGGCGAGCGTGATTTGACCCGTCTGCCGGTCGCCGAGTCCGGTAATGCCGAAGAGCGAATCTTCAAATTCTCCCAGAAGCCGTCGCGCCAGCGGCGCGAAAGATCGTCCTGCGGAGGTTGGAACAACGCGTCGCGTCGTTCGTTCGAGGAGAGGGGCGCCCACTGAGGTTTCAAGCGCCTGTATCCGTCGCGAGAGCGCCGGCTGTGACATGTTCAGGGTCTCGGCGGCTTTGTGAAATCCACCGAGATCGAGAATGGCCAGAAACGCTCTGATATCGAGCAATTCGAAATTGATACGCATATCGCATCAATAGCGCAGTTCTTTGCATTTCACAAGAGCGCCTGTTTCACTTATCACATCAATCAGCTGGATCGATCCGCATAGCAGTTGTTGGGCCTGTGTTTCTTCCGCCGCGCTTATCGGCATGAAGAAAGACCGGCGAGCCCTTGGGAGAGGCGTTCATCATGCTTCGGTCGATTCGGATTCCTTGTGTTCTTATGCGCGGCGGTACGTCGCGCGGTCCCTTTTTTCTTCGCTCCGATCTGCCACGCGATCCAAGGGCGCGTGACGAAATTCTCGTGTCCGCTCTTGGGGCGGGGCACGATCTTCAGATTGATGGAATCGGTGGCGGCAATCCCCTGACCAGCAAAGTCGCGATCGTTGGCCCGTCGACGAGGCCCGACGCCGACATCGATTACCTCTTCGCGCAAGTCAAGGTTGGGGAACGGGTTGTCGATACGTCGCCGAATTGCGGCAATATGCTGTCCGCCGTCGC
>DATNIV010000436.1:0-3398 GCA_035604255.1 Telmatospirillum sp.
AAGGCTGTCTCAGCCGATCGGCGGAGTCTACAATCGCGACTTCAGATATGACGAGAGAAAGTTCCAGCCCTCCATGCGCGACGGCATCGTCAAAATCGGCGTCGTAGCCCCCGCTTCGCGCATCGACTCCACCATCGCCGACAGGGTGACGGCCCTCAGCCGTCAGCTTTATCCCGAACGCCCCCCTGAGATCGTCTTCCACCCGCAATGCTTCCAATCGTCTGGCCATTTTGCCGGTCCCGACGAAGACCGAACCCAAGCCTTTGCCGAAATGGCGAACGACCAGGACGTCGACGCCCTTTGGTTCGCCCGCGGCGGCTATGGCTCTTGCCGGCTGGGGGCACGCCTGCTGCCGACGCTCACGGCGGCGGCCCGGGGGAAAACCTATCTCGGCTACAGCGACGCCGGATCGTTGCTGGCCGGACTGTACGGACAAGGCTTCACCGGCGTGGCGCATGGCCCAATGCCGGCCGACATTACCCGCCCCGGCGGCGAGATCGCCGTCGCCCGGGCCCTGGCGTTTCTGGTCGACGCCGCGGCGGAGACCCTGGAACCGACCGTGTCCCCGGCGGCGCCTTCGGCCGCCTTCAACATCACCATTCTCAGTCATTTGATCGGCACGCCGTTCGAGCCGGATCTCAGCGGCCACGTCCTCATGCTGGAGGAGGTGTCGGAACATATGTACCGGATCGACCGCGCCTTCTTTCATCTCACCAGTAGCCCCTCCATCCGCCGCGTCGCCGGCATCAGGCTCGGCCGTTGCAGCGATATTCCGCCGAATGAGCCGAACTTCGGCCAATCTGCGGAAGAGGTGGCGCGGCATTGGTGCGACCTCTCGGGCATCCCCTATCTGGGGCGGGCCGACATCGGCCACGACGTCGATAACAAGGTCGTACCCTTCGGACGCTGGCGCCCGTTGGCATAAGGAGACTCCGATGGTCGCAGGGCGTGAACCCATTCTGCATCCGACACCGATCCGCGATTTACGCCCAACCCAGATCACGGTGGGACTGCGTGAAGTCGACGCCAAACGCGCCGCTTGGCGCAAAAAGGATAAGGATGGCGAAAAAGGCGGAACATTCCTCGGCCAACATATGATCCCGGTGATCCTGGGACCAAAGAACCGCTATTACGTCATCGATCACCATCATCTGGTCCGCGCGCTGCATGACGAAGGAGTGAAAGAGGTGCTGGTCACGGTGATCGCCAATCTGGGACGCCTCGATGCCGACGCCTTCTGGTTCGTGCTGGACAATCGCAGTTGGATGCACCCCTTCGACGACCAGGGACGGCGGCGCGGTTACGACGATATTCCCAAATCCATCGGCGATCTGATCGACGACCCCTATCGGTCCCTGGCCGGCGAGCTGCGACGGCAGGGCGGCTTTGCCAAAGACACGGCGCCGTTCAGCGAGTTCCTGTGGGCCGACTTTTTCCGGCGAAAGATCAAACGCAAGGCCATCGAGACGAATTTCGAAGACACGCTAGAACAGGCGCTCACCCTCGCCAAAAGCGAAGACGCCGATTACCTGCCCGGCTGGTGCGGCCCGGTCAACAGGTAGGCGGGAACAGACCGGTCTGGATTGCTTCGCTGCGCTGAGAAAAAAATCGGTGACACCGGCCTCCGTGCCGGTGAAAAAGGCTCCGCCGCAGAGCGGCGGACGCCGGCACGGAGGCCGGCGCCACTTTTCATCCAGAGCGGGGCGGCCACCAGCCCGTGCGGAACTCGCCATGACGTTATTTATTCCATTTCCTCACCGCCTCGTAAACCGGTGGAAAGGCTGGCCTGTTGATATAGCGCCCGGCCCCCTTGACCGCCCGTAACTGGCCGTCCCGATAGACGACTTTGCCCTGGCTCAACGTCATCACCGCCAAGCCTTCGACGGCCATACCCTCGAAGATGTTGAGACCGACTTTCTGATGTTGAGTCTTGGCCGAGATGGTCTTGGTCGCCTTGGGGTCCCAGACCACCAGATCGGCGTCGGCGCCGACCGCGATCGTGCCCTTACGCGGGTAAAGATTGAAGATCTTCGCCGCATTGGTCGAGGTCGCCGCGACGAATTCGCTCATCGTCAGCCGGCCGCTATTCACCCCGTGATGCCACAACACCGTCATCCGATCCTCGACACCGCCGGTTCCGTTGGGAATCTTCGAAAAGTCGTCGCGGCCCAGGGCTTTCTGCTCGGCGCAGAAACAACAATGGTCGGTCGCCGTGGTTTGCAGATTGCCCGACTGCAGGCCGTGCCACAGCGCCTCCTGATGGGCTTTGGGCCGGAAGGGCGGGCTCATCACATGGCCGGCCGCGACATCGAAATCCGGATGGCGATAGACGCTGTCGTCGACCAGCAGATGACCGGCCAAAACCTCGCCATAAACCCGCTGACCGGCATTGCGCGCCCGCGTGATGGCATCGAGCGAGTCCTTGCAGGACACATGCACCACATAGACCGGAACGCCCAGGACATTGGCGATCTGGATGGCGCGGTTGGCCGCCTCGCCCTCCACCGCCGGCGGCCGCGACAGGGGATGGCCCTCCGGCCCGGTGATCCCCTTGGCCAACAGCTTTTTCTGCAATTGAAAGACAAGTTCGCCATTTTCGGCGTGAACGCTGGGAATCGCGCCCAGTTCGAGCGCGCGCGAGAAGCTGTTCACCAGAATCTCGTCGTCGGCCATGATGGCGTTCTTATAGGCCATGAAATGTTTGAAGCTGTTGACTCCCCAATCCTTGACCAAGGTCCCCATGTCGGCGTGCACCGTCTCGTCCCACCAGGTGACGGCGACATGAAAGGAATAGTCGCCGGCCGCTTTTTCCGCCCAGCCGCGCCAGATGTGATAGGCATCGAGCAGACGCTGCTGCGGATTGGGAATGACGAAGTCGAGGATCATCGTCGTGCCGCCGGCGAATCCCGCCGCCGTGCCGCTGAAAAAATCCTCGGTGGCCACCGAGCCCATGAAGGGAAGTTCCATATGAGTGTGCGGATCGATACCGCCCGGCATCACGAAGGCGCCGCCGGCATCGATCACCTCGGCGCCGGACGGCGCCTCCAGACCGTCGCCAACCGCCTGAATGACGCCCTTGTCGCTATAGACATCGGCGCGAAACGTACGATCGGCGGTCACCACTGTCCCACCCCGAACCAGCACTCCCATGACAACCTCCTTCGTGACGTGGACAACAGACGTTCCATCATTGCGAGCGAAGCGCCGCAATCCAGGGTACGGTTTTGTCCCCTCTGGATGGCCGCGTCGCTCCGCTCCTCGCAATGATGGTGTGGACGGCCCCTGCTCCGAGGCATCGAAGTGCCGTAAGGTGGTCGGTGATGAAACACGCCACATAGAGGGGGCCGCCCATGGACAAGATTAGCACGATTGGTCTGGATATCGCCAAGAACGTCTTC
>DATNIV010000437.1:0-7516 GCA_035604255.1 Telmatospirillum sp.
CCTGTCCCGTGGGTACGGTCCGGCATCGCGCCATTCGTGCAATAGTCCTCATGGGCGATCAACGAACCGACCCAGCGTTCCATCGCCGGAATCAGCACGGCCAATTCCAGGGCGCGGGCGATCACCCTGCTCCGTACCGTGGCCCGGCCATCGGCGGCGGCGGCCAATCCCCTTATCAAGGGATGAGCGGAGACCATCTGCCGGGCGAAGGCGCCAACCTCCATGGTCTCTCCGCTTAAGCGGGGCGCCTTGCACCAACTGTAGGCGTCGCTGCTGTCGGCATCCGGCAGCGTCATGCCCTGTTTCGGATGCAGACTGCCGCCACTCATCCAAGAATGGCTCAGATCTTCCCGCACCCCCGTCAAGTCGAGCCCCTCCAAGAGGCCGTTCCGCCACAGCCCGTCGGCGAACAGACGCCCGCGCCCCGTCGGATCGGAAAAGCCGCCATGACTGAGAAACCGTGGCGGACCGCGACCGCAATCGTCCAGACCAAGATCGTCGGCCATATGCAGAAAGAACCGGAAATCCCCCTCTCCGGCCGGGCGTTCGGCAATCCAGGCGGCCAATGCGGCGGGTCCGTCCAGCCCCAGAATCCGCTCCAGAGAATCGGCGAAAAGCTGGGTTTCCAAAAATTGCCGAAAATTGGCCAGCACGGTGCGCAGACGCATCCGCTCGCCCAGATCCACCGATTTCGTCGTGCCGCCGGGTTGCAGCGCCAGATTGTGCGGCCATTTCCCGGCCAGAATGCCGATGACATGCAAGAACGCCAGCCGCGCCTTCTGCGCCGCCCGCCCCGCCGTCCCCGATTGCGCCCGAAAGCGCTTGAACGCTTCCGCATGCCAGTCCCTCCCCTCGTAAGCGGACCGCGCGAAATCGGGCAGGAAGAACAAATAGAAATGGGTCAGATGATCGGCGGCATTTTCGCAGGCGTGAATCAGATTGGCCGCCATCTCGCCATTATGCGGCGGGGCCAAACCCATGGCTTGTCCAAGCGCCTTGGCGACGGCCAGGGACTGCGACACCGAGCAGATTCCGCAGATCCTAGGCGCGATCACCAGGGCGTCTTGCGCCGGACGCCCCAGCATGATCTGCTCGAACCCACGATAGAGCGTCGCCGTGACGAACGCCTCCGCGACACGGCCGTCGTCAATCGCCAGCTTGACTTCGAGATTGCCTTCGACACGGCTGAACGGACCGACGATCAATTCGCTCATAAGGACATATCATCCAAGGGGCGCGACCTCATCGGGAATTGGGGCGGCGCGGCGGCACCACCACATGGTCAGCCCGGGCATTTTTGCGAACCCGCTCCGGCGTCGCCGATTTTGACAGAGCGGACAGGGCGACGAACCAGGCCTTCGGCATATCCACCGGCAAACCGATGGGAATGCCGGCGATCTTCGGCGTCTCCAGGAACGCGCCGCTCGGTTCCTCGAACCCCGGCGAGGTGCAGTTGATGCAAGCGTAACCGGCATTCGGGCAAGACCAACCGCCATTCCACTGCCGGAGATTGCAATCCCCCGGCGCCTGCGTTCCCTTGCACCCCAAATTCTCCATCAGACACCCGAGTTGGGAATGCGCCAGAGCGCTGGCTTTGAATTCGTAATATTCGTTCCGCGCACAACCATGATGGGCCAAATGATTGGCCCAGAAGCGAGGCCGCCCGAAGCTGTCGAGATCGTCCGCCCGCATGTCCCCCCGCGCCAGAGCCATCAGCGTTTCCACCACCCATCCCGGATGAGGCGCGCATCCGGCCACATTGACAACCGGCAAACCGCCGTCCGACAGCCAACCCTCACCCAACAGGCCACCCTGCTCTTCCCCACAATATTGCAACCCGCAGGCCTCGGTCGGGACGTTTTGCGCGGCGGGAATGGCCCCATAGGCGGCACAACTGCCGACAGCCACCACATAACGGGCGCGTCCCGCCAAGTCCTTGATCCACCGGGCCATCGACCGTCCGCTTCCCGCCAGAATCTGAAATTTTCCGCTGCCGTTCGGCCCCGTCAGGATCGCCCCTTCGATCAGAAGGGCGTCGATCGTCTGGCTGCCATCACGGCAACGCTCCAGCAAACGCAAGACCTCTCCCCCGCCCTCCTCGGACAAGGAGGGATGCCACAGGAACGAGATGTTGGAACTCTCCAGAAGATCGCTCAACCCCGCCGGTCCGGCGCCCAAAGCCGACATCGTGCAGCCGCCGCAACTGCCAGCCTGGAGCCAAAGAACCTGAAAGCGGGGGGGCGTCTCGCATTGCATGGAGGCAACTCTAGGGCTCTCTGGTCGAAGCGTTCAAGAAAATGATGACGGGTCTTCCGATTTCCTCTTGCCGATGGCGAATGTTCACGTTATGTTCTTTTTACCGATCAAGGAGGACACCATGCTGTTTCCCCATCCCCGCACTGTCACGGATCACTTGGCCAACGGCGCATGCGCCCTGCTTATCGGCTGCTTCTTCGCCTTTGTCGGATTGAACGCCGCCAGCGGTTGCGGGCAGTCGGGCGGCGCCTGCATCCATGTTCAGGACCTGGTTGGCATCCCCTCGACACCGGCGACGCAGTTGGCTTTGGCCAATCGATAAGACCTTTCCGCGACATTACGCACCCGAACGACGTTCACAGGGAATGTCATCGCCAAAATCCAGGATGCACTCCCGCCCAAGGCTGATACGCAACGCCGCGAGACCCCGGTGCAGAATGGCGCGGGCATTCCCTTCGGAAATTCCCAAGGCCACTGCGATCTCGCGATGAGTGCAACCGGCGAAATGGTGGAGCAGCACGACATCGCGTTGCCGCTCGGGCAACCGCGCCACATGACCGAGAACACAACCGGACATTTCGGCCCGGAGGATATCGTCTTCGGGCCGGTCGGGCGCCGGGATGTCTTCGGCCTGATCGAGCGATGTCGATGGCGGCAGGCGTTTGGCGGCACGAAAATGATCCCGTGCCGCATTCAGCGCAATGGCGATGAGCCAAGTCGCCTGTGAAGCCTCATCACGCATGCCGCCGGCTGCACGCGTAGCGCGCAACAACGCGTCCTGCACCAGGTCGTCCGCCAGCGTTTCGTCTTTCACGAATCGGATGAGGACGCCGCGCACCGTCCCTCGGTGCGCGGCCAGATCGTTAACCCGCATTTCTCACACTCCCGTCGTCGTCATCGCGTTTCGGGGAGGCGATCCGACAAGTCACGGCTTGCCGCCAAGGCTGGCTGCCTTGGCAAAAGCCGTGACGCCGACGGTCGTCCGCCGAAACGCGACCCCGAAGGGGCGGGACAAATTGAGCGACAGGGTGCGTTATCCGGCTTGGCCGATGCACACGCATCGCCCCGCGCCGGCTGCCTGCCCTGTCGCCCAATTTGTCTCCGTGCCGACGACGGGAGTGTGAGAAATGCAGGTTAACCCTTTGCCTTGACCACGACCACCCCCATATGAAGCCGGACAAGGCAGACGATGGCAGCACCGCCGCCACCGGTTTTTCCGACCTGTTCCGCATCATCTGCAAAGGCAAAAACCATGGGCCTAGACAGCTTGAAGACCCGACGTACGCTCACCGTCGATGGCGCATCCTTCGACTATTTTAGTCTGAACGCCGCCTCCGAAGCGGGCCTTGGCGATTTGTCCCGGTTACCCGTCTCCCTCAAAGTGCTGTTGGAGAATTTGCTCCGCCACGAGGATGGTCGCTCGGTCGGCCTCGACGACATCAAGGCGCTGGCGGCCCGCGGCACAACCGCTGGAGCCGAACGGGAAATCGCCTTTCGCCCGGCCCGCGTGCTGATGCAGGACTTCACCGGAGTCCCGGCGGTGGTCGATTTGGCGGCCATGCGCGACGCCGTGGTGGCGTTGGGGGGCGATCCGCGCCAAATCAATCCGCTCTCTCCGGTCGATCTGGTGATCGATCACTCGGTGACGGTCGATTATTACGGCGGCCCGCAGGCGCTTTCCCAAAATACCGATCTGGAATTCCAGCGTAATGGCGAACGCTATGCCTTCCTGCGATGGGGGCAGAAGGCCTTTGACAATTTCCGCGTGGTCCCGCCCGGCACCGGAATCTGCCATCAGGTGAATTGCGAATATCTGGCCAAGGTCGTTTGGACGAGCAAGGACGGGGATCGGATGCTGGCCTATCCCGACAGCCTGGTCGGCACCGACAGCCACACCACCATGGTCAACGGCCTGACCGTGCTGGGCTGGGGTGTCGGCGGCATCGAGGCGGAAGCGGCGATGCTGGGCCAACCCATCTCCATGCTGATCCCCGACGTGATCGGCTTCAAACTGACGGGGGCCATCAAAGAGGGTATGACGGCGACCGACCTCGTTCTCACCATCACCCAGATGCTGCGCAAGAAGGGCGTCGTCGGAAAGTTCGTCGAATTTTTCGGTCCCGGGCTGGACGCCTTGAGTTTGCCCGATCGCCTGACCATCGCCAATATGGCGCCGGAATATGGCGCGACCTGCGGCTTCTTCCCGACCGATGCCGAAACCATTCGTTATCTCACCTTCACCGGCCGCGACGATGAACAGGTCAAACTGGTCGAAACCTACGCCAAGGCGCAAGGCCTGTGGCGCGATGAGACCACGCCGGATCCCCTGTTCGCCGATAGCCTGACGCTCGATCTCGCTGTCGTCGAACCCTCGATGGCCGGTCCCAAGCGGCCACAGGACCGGGTCGCCCTGTCCGGCGTGAAACGGGGTTTCGCCGAGGCATTGCCGAGTTTGACGAATGGCCCGCTCGGCAAGGTGGCCGACGTCGAGGGCACGGACTATCAATTGACCCATGGCGATGTGGTCATCGCCGCCATCACCTCCTGCACCAACACCTCCAATCCCAGTGTTTTGATCGCCGCCGGCCTGCTGGCCAAAAAGGCGGTGGAAAAGGGCCTGACGCGCAAGCCTTGGGTGAAGACGTCGCTGGCCCCCGGATCACAGGTGGTCGCCGATTATCTGACCGCGTCCGGCCTTCAGGACAGCCTGAACGCCTTGGGCTTTTATATCGCCGGCTTCGGCTGCACGACCTGCATCGGCAATTCCGGCCCGCTCGATCCGCCGATCGCCAAGGCGGTGGACGACAACGGCCTGGTGGTGGCCGCCGTGCTGTCGGGCAATCGCAATTTCGAAGGCCGCATCAGCCCCTATGTCAAAGCCAACTATCTGGCATCCCCGCCGCTGGTGGTCGCCTATGCCATCGCCGGCACGCTCGACATCGATATCGCCAACGAACCTCTCGGCACGGGCAAGGACGGCAAGCCGGTGTTTCTCAAGGACATCTGGCCGTCAAACCGCGACATCAAAGACACCATCGCCGCGTCGCTGACACGCGACATGTTCCGCAACCGCTATGCCAATGTCTTCGCAGGCACCGCGCAATGGCAGGCGGTGCCCACGGCGGCGGGACAAACCTATTCTTGGAACGATGCCTCGACTTATGTGAAAAACCCACCCTATTTCGTCGGCTTGACGCGAGAACCGTCCTCCGGTTTTGCCGATATCAAGGGGGCACGCCTTCTGGCCATCCTGGGCGATTCGATCACCACCGACCATATCTCCCCCGCCGGCAACATCAAATTGGCAACGCCGGGCGGCGCGTTCCTGGTCAGCCGTGGAGTCGCGCCTGCGGATTTCAATTCCTATGGCGCGCGTCGCGGCAACGATGACGTGATGACGCGGGGCACCTTCGCCAACGTTCGTCTGAAGAACGAGATGGCGCCGGGCACCGAGGGCGGCTACACCCGCCACCAGCCATCGGGCGAACAAATGTTCATCTATGATGCGGCGATGACCTACAAAGCGGCGGGGACCCCATTGGCTGTCATCGCCGGTAAGGAATATGGCACCGGCTCATCGCGCGATTGGGCGGCCAAGGGCCCCAAGCTGCTGGGCGTCAAGGTCGTCATCGCCGAGAGCTTCGAGAGAATTCATCGCTCCAATCTGGTCGGCATGGGAATCCTGCCGCTGCAGTTCCAAAACGGCGTCGATCGCAAGACGCTGATGCTGGATGGCAGTGAAATATTCGACATCAACGATCTCTCTCAAGGGATCCATCCCCATCAAGTCGTCACGGCGACCATCACGCGAAGCGATGGTTCACACCAACCCCTGGCCTTGCTCTGCCGTATCGATACATTGGATGAGGTCGAATACTATCGCCATGGCGGTATTCTTAATTTCGTGCTGCGCGGTTTGATGGCCAAATATTGAGCGAATCCTAATTCAACCGTAACCCCATGAATGAATGATGGCCTCCTTGTCTGGCGTCCCGGCGGCAGACAAGGAGAAGGCTATATTGGCCAGACCACTTGACCGCCTGACGCTTCTTGATTTTGACAAATTCTATTAGTTCATTGCGCTGCAGCAATTTGCTATTTCTATAGTCACAAACTCGCCCTCCGTCATACCAATACACGTCAGTATAATTCACTAGTAATATTGGAAATATCTTTCGAAAAGGCATAGTATGACGCAATCACATGCCGAGCATCGGCGATGATTTATAAGGAGGCAGCGACATGGCTCTGAGCGCCTGCGAAGCGAATTTGGTCGCTGCCACTAAAATTTCTCAATTTCTTCCGCCGTTGCCGCGCAGCGAGCGGCAGGATGGCCAGCGTTTCCGCGGCGTTGGCGAACCGGCTCTGACCGAAATTCTGCAAGACCCGGTATTCCGCAATTTGCTGGAAAGCGATGGTGTGAAACAGGACCACCTGCTGGAACTGATTCAGTCGGTCCGTCGGCGATTGGGATCTTAGGACGTCGCGCGACCTGACGGAATCACCTTCCCGGACAGTCGTGGGTCAAGCCCGGCAATGACGGAAAATGGTGTGATCCAGCCTGATCACACGACTTTTTAATCTTCATTTTCCAGTGACGCGACATAGCGAAGGCCCCGAACCGCCGTGCGCAGCCATTCCGATTGTTCGTCGGCCGCCGGAAAAACCATATAGGCCGGGCGCCTGAACTCGGGAGCGTCAGGAACCCGATGGAGACGCCCATCCTGCAGATAGGGCCGGACAACGCGCATCGGGAAATATCCGAAACCGCCGTTCGCCAAAATATGCTGCAGCCCGAGCGCACCGAGACCGACCGAAACGGCGGGCGTCGACAAATCCGGAAACGCCTGGCTGTGCGCGGCGCGATATTCCGGCCCCCAGTCGACGAAAACATAACTGCCGTCCCACTGTCCCATCTCGCGGGGCGTGGTCGACACCAGAACCAGCCGCTCTTCCAGCAATTTCTCGGTTGCCAGGCCGGGGCGGCTCTGCGGCGAATACATCACGCCGATATCGATCAGGCCCTCCGACAGATGGCGCATCAAACCATCCGATAGGCCGACCTCCACCCGCAGGGCGATATCGGGCATCGCCGCGCGCATCCAGGGCACCCAGCGCAACAACATGCGATCCCAAAGGGAAAACTGCCCTCCCACGGTCAACACCGAGCGGAACCCGGGCGGCAGGGCCAACTCCTGGCGCGCCTGCTCCCAAACGCGAACCAAGGTCGTGGCGTAACGGCGGAATTGGGCGCCGGCCG
>DATNIV010000438.1:0-3363 GCA_035604255.1 Telmatospirillum sp.
CAATGACGGAAAAACAAACACTGACGTCATGCCCGGACTTGATCCGGGCATCCACGCCTTTATCCGAAGCCGCTTCAGACGGCGCTTTGCAAGAGCCTCATATTGTTTATATTTTCGACAATGTAAGACCTGCGAAGAGGAGCCCCCCGCCCTCAACCGATCCCGTGTTCTTGAATCTTATAGAGAAGGGAACGCCGGCTGATTTGCAGTTCCTGGGCCGTCTTGACCCGGTTCCCGTCGTTGCGGGCCAAGGCTTCGGCGATCGCCTGCGCTTCATAAAGACGAACCATGTCCCGCAACGGCCGGCCACTTCCAGTAGACGCGATCACGACGTCGAGATCGGCGGCGGCAGGCAAAATATGCTCGGGCAAGTCTTCCGGACAGATCTCTCGCCCGGTGCTCATCACCACGGCCCGCTCGACGGCGTTGGCCAATTCGCGAACGTTTCCGGGCCACCCGTAGCGCAACAGGAGGTCCATCGCCCGATCATCGAATCCGGTAATTTCTATGGCGTTCTCGGTGGCGAACTTGTGCAAGAAATAACCGCCCAACAACCGCACGTCCTCCGGCCGATCCCGCAACGGAACGGTGCGCAGGGCGACGACGTTCAGGCGGAAGTACAAGTCGTGGCGGAAACGGCCCTCACGGACCAAGTCCTCAATATTCTTGTTGGTCGCCACGATCACCCGAACATCGGCCTGAATGGACTGGGCTCCACCAACCCTTTCGAATTCGCGTTCCTGCAGCACCCGCAGCAGCTTGACTTGCAGATTGGCCGAGATATCACCGATCTCGTCGAGGAACAGCGTCCCCCCATCGGCCTGTTCAAACCGCCCTCGGCGGCGCGCCACGGCACCACTGAACGCCCCCTTCTCGTGGCCGAAAAACTCGCTTTCCAGCAGACCGTCCGGAACTGCGGCGCAGTTGACCTTGACGAACGGCTTGTCGCGCCGCGCGCTGTTATAGTGAATGGCGGTCGCCACCAATTCCTTGCCAGTGCCGCTCTCGCCGGACACCAGGACGGTTGCGTTGCTTTTCGCCACCTTGGTGATGGCCTGACAAAGCTCGATCATCTTCGGGCTATTGGTGAGAATGCGGTCGAGTTGATAGCTTTCCGAAAGCTCGCGCTGCAGAACAGAGATATCTTCGCGCATACGGCGGAGTTCCAGCGCGCGCCGAACCAGCAGCAGCATCTCGGCGATATCGAAGGGCTTGATGATGTAATCGAACGCGCCGTCCTTGATCGCCTGAACCGCCGTTTCGACCGTCGCGAAGGCGGTCATTAAAATGACCGCCGCCGACCGATCGAGATTGCGGATGGCCGCCATCGCTTTCAGGCCCGACAATCCCGGCATGCGAATATCCATCAAGGTCACGTCAGGCCGTTCCTTGCGGAACAGGGCGATGGCATCCGTTCCGTTTTCCGCGCACACCACGACCATTCCCTGCTCGGTCAGTACGGCGGACAGGAATTGGCGGATGCCTTCGTTGTCGTCGGCGACCAGGATCAGCGGCATATTCCAACTCATGCCTGATTCTCTGGCGGCTCATAGGTCATGGGAAGCCTCAACATAATTTCCGTCCCGATACCCAGCTTACTGTCGATGGTGATTTGTCCGCCATGAGCATCGACGATCCTGCGCACCATGGCCAGCCCCAAACCGGTGCCCGTCGGTTTCGTCGAAAAGAAGGGATCGAACACCTTTTGCAGATTTTCCGGGGCAATCCCCACGCCGTCGTCGCTCACCACCACCGTCACCTCACAGGCGCCATCGGTGTTCGTGCGGATACACACCCGGCCGCCATCGGGTGTCGCCTGAATGGCGTTCAGCACCAGATTGAGAATGACCTGTTTCAGGGCTTCGCCGTCCGCTTCGATCGGGGGCAAGCTGTCGTCGAAGTCGAGAACGATTTCGGCCGCCCCCTTGTTGCCGGCCAGCGTGGTCACCTCGGTGATCAACGCGTTGAGCCGTACCGAACCGATGCACGGGGGCCGATGCCGGGAGAACTCCAGGAGTTCGGAGATGATGCGGTTGAGGCTGTCCACCTGACGGATGATCAGCGGCGTATATTGCCGCCATTCCCTGATGTCGTCGCGAGCCGCCAGATGCTGCATGAAACCACGGATGGAGGTTAACGGGTTGCGAATCTCGTGGGCGATCCCGGCCATCAACTCGCCCAGGGCGGCCAGCCGGTCAGCCCGCATGATCTGCCTTTGCAGATGATATTTCTCGCTTAAGTCCTTGATCACCACCACCGCACCGATCACCGTGCCGGCGCCGTCTTGCAGCACTGAGCTGGATGCGTTGACATGCAGCGTGCGCGTCGGCAGGGGATGGGCGAGTTCGACGGCAATATGCTGCTCGCCGGTTCGCAAGGTGTCGAGCAGCGCACTGGTCACATTGGCGCCCGGCCGGAACAAGGATTCGTAGGGACGTCCGACCGCCCGTTCCGACTCGACCCCCATCATCTGCTGGGCGGCCTGGTTGAGCGCGGTGACAAGGCCCTCGTTGTCCACCGCGATGATGCCATCGGCAATGCTGTTGAAGATGTTTTCATTGAGCGTCCGTGCATCGGACAAGGCCCTGGCCATGGTATTGATAGCAGAGACGATCTCGCCGAGTTCGCCGGCCAGCGGACTGATCCGCTTGCGGATATCGAAACTGAGCGCCGTCAGGCCGTGCTTGATGCAGAGCACGTCGCGCGAGATGCGGCTCGACATCAGATGCACCACCAAAACGCCGAAAGCGCCCCCACCGATGATGATGCCGAGAATGGCGTGATCCATCGCCTGAGTTTGCCGTTCGATGGCGTCGGACAGTTCGTTGGCCCAGATATAGCCGATCACCCGATCGCCGCGGCGGATGGGCCACATGGCGTTCATGATGTTGCCGCGGACCTGCGGCCCGGTTTCGACCGCCGGTTCACCGATGGTCAGCACTTTCCAGCCGGGATGATTGGGCGGAATCGAGAGACCGACCTTGTCGGCATAGTCGCGACTCGGCCCGTAAGTGACGATCGCGTTCAGATCCTTGCTGTAATAACCGGTGCCGACCCCCGGATTGGCCTCGGCCACCGCGTCGGTGATCGGCTGCAGACGGGCGTTCAGGAAGGCGATCTTACCCGCCTGGTCGGCTGCGTCGCCAGGGTAGTCGGCAAGCAGGGTTTCGAAGTCGTCCGGCAGACTTTTGTCGAGAAAACGGTCAATGCCGAAAAGCTTCGACAGTTTTTCCTCGTTAAGCGCACTCCGCCCCCTGGTCTCCAGGACGTAGCCGGTGGCGACGATCGGCACCACCACCACCACGATCAGAACCAGCAGCAATCTGGCGCGTAAGGTTGACGGAAACCAGCGACCAGTCATGT
>DATNIV010000439.1:0-4621 GCA_035604255.1 Telmatospirillum sp.
GATCAGCCCGCGCGCCGCCAGACCGCGGCGCGCCCAGCCAGCTTGCCGCTGGCTCGCCGTCAAGACCGGGCGAATGACCGCCGGACGCGGCATCGACAAGGTCGGAATATGCTCATAGCCGTGAAGGCGGATCACCTCTTCGACCAGATCATGCTCGGCGGTCAGATCGGCGCGCCAGGACGGCGGCACCACCGCATAGGACTCGCCGGTTTTCGTCAGTTTGCAGCCCAGAGCCTCCAGCCCATCGACCATCGCCTCTTCGGCCACCTCGACGCCCCCCAATTGACCGACCCGGTGGGGACGGAAGGCAATGGGCTGACCTTCAGGAGGCACCACACCGGCGATGATCGGCTCGGACGCCTCGCCGCCGCAGACTTCGATAATCATGCGTGTCGCCAATTCCATGCCGCCAACGACGAAAGCCGGATCGACACCGCGCTCGAACCGGTAGCGGGCATCCGACTCGGCCGCCAGCTTGCGTCCGGTGGCGGCGGTTCGCATCGGATCGAACAAAGCCGCCTCCAGGAAGACATCGGTGGTGCCGCTCGATACCGACGTCGGCTCGCCACCGATCACGCCGGCCAGGGATTGGGCGCCGGCGTCATCGGCGATCACGGTCATGCCGGCGTCGAGTGCGTAGGCCTTGCCGTTCAAAGCCGCCAGCGTCTCGCCGGGCTTGGCCAACCGCACATGGATGCCGCCCGACAGCTTCTTGGCGTCGAAAACATGGAGCGGACGGTTCAGATCGAGGGTAAAATAATTGGTGATGTCGACCAGAGCAGAGATGGGGCGCAAGCCCACAGCGGTCAACCATTCCTTGAGCCACGCCGGGCTCTCGCCATTGCGGACGCCGCGAATGACGCGACCGGCAAACAGCGTGCAGGCGTTGGCCGCTTCGGCCGGAAAGTCCAGCCGGACCCCGATCGGACTGGCAAAGCTGCTCTTGACCGGTTCGACCGACAGCGCCTTCAATTTTCCCAGGCCGGCCGCCGCCAGGTCACGGGCGATTCCTCTGACCCCCAGGCAGTCGGCACGATTGGGCGTGATCGCCACATCGATCACCGGATCGAACGAGAGCACCTTGGTCAAAGGTTCCCCAACCGGCGTATTGCTCGCCAGTTCGATGATCCCGGAATGGTCCTCGCCCAACATCAGTTCACGCCAGGAACACATCATGGCTTGCGACTCGACGCCGCGAACATTGCCTTTTTTCAAGGCTTCCCCGGTGGCCGGAATGACCACGCCGGGCACGGCCACCACCACCTTGAGACCGGCGCGCGCATTGGGCGCGCCGCAAACCACCTGCAACGTCTCGCGGCCGATCGACACTTTGCACAATTGCAGGCGATCCGCATTCGGATGCTTGCCGGCCTCCATGATCTGACCGGTGACGAATCCCCCCAGACGGGCGGCCGGATCTTCGAGGGTTTCCACCTCGAGACCGAGCATGGTCAACCGCTCGGAAATCGCATCGACGCTGGCCTGCGTATCGAGATGGCGCTTCAGCCAAGACAGAGTGAATTTCATCGGGCAAGTCCTCCGGAAAGCGTCGGCACATCAAGCGGTACGAAGCCGTAATGCTTGAGCCAGCGCAAATCCGAATCAAAAAAGGTGCGGAGATCGGGAATGCCATATTTCAGCATGGCGATCCGTTCGATCCCCATGCCGAAGGCGAAGCCTTGATATTCGTCGGGGTCGATGCCGCAATTCTTGAGCACATTGGGATGCACCATGCCGCACCCCAAGATCTCCAGCCAATCGGCGCCGGCACCGATCTTCAATTCGCCACCGGCCCGCGAACAACCGATATCGACTTCGGCCGACGGTTCGGTGAAGGGGAAGAAGGAGGGACGAAAGCGCACAGGCACATCGTCGACCTCGAAATAGGTCTTCACGAATTCGCTCAAGCACCCCTTCAGATGCCCCATGTTGGTGCTTTTATCGATGACCAGCCCTTCGACCTGATGGAACATCGGCGTATGGGTCATGTCCGAATCGCAACGATAGGTCCGCCCCGGAATGATGACGCGGATCGGCGGTTGCTGCTTCAACATGGTTCGCACCTGCACCGGCGATGTATGGGTGCGCAACAGGAAGCGCGATCCGTCGGCTTTCTCGGGCAGAAAAAAAGTGTCGTGCATCAACCGCGCGGGATGTTCCGGCGGAAAATTGAGCGCGGTGAAATTGTGAAAGTCGTCCTCGATGTCCGGCCCTTCGGCCACGGCAAAGCCCATCTGGCCGAAGATCGCCACGATCTCGTCAATGGTCTGACTGATCGGATGGATGCGGCCTTGGGCTTCAGGGCGCGCCGTTAAGGTGACGTCGATCGTTTCGCGGGCCAGACGCGCGTCCAAGGCCAGCGCTTCGAGAGCCGTCTTGCGGGCGTCGATGGCGTCGGAAACGGCGAGCTTGGCCGCATTGAGCGCCGCGCCGGCGTCCTTGCGCTCTTCCGGTGAAACACTGCCCATCAGACTCATAAGGGCGGAAATCGAGCCCTTCTTGCCAAGCGTCGCGACGCGGATGCGGTCCAGTTCGTCCAATGCCTGGGCCGCGGTCACGGCCTGCAGCGACTGGGCGACCAACGGCTCGACGCTCTTGAGGATATCAACCAAATTGCCCATCGTTGCTTCGCTTCCAACTTTCAGACAAGCAAAAAGGGGCCGTCCGCAGACGACCCCCTTTTTCGATTTTCCAACGGCCAAAGGAGGCCGGAGGGAGCGGCTTCAGGCCGCTTTAAGGGCTTGCGCGGCCTGGTCGACCAGCGTCTTAAAGGCGGCTGGCTCGCGAATCGCGATGTCGGACAACACCTTGCGGTCGAGTTCGATACCAGCTTTCTTCAAACCGCTCATGAAGCGGCTGTAGGTCAGGCCGTTCTGGCGGGCACCGGCGTTGATACGCTGGATCCACAAGGCACGGAAATTGCGCTTGCGCACCCGACGATCGCGATAGGCGTAACGAAGCGCCTTCTCGACCTTTTCGATGGCAATGCGGAAATTGGTGCTGGAGCGGCCACGATAGCCCTTGGCCAGCTTGATGATTTTGCGATGACGGGCGTGCGTGGTGACGCCCCGCTTGACACGCGCCATGGCTTAGGCTCCGTAAGGCAAGTAGAATTTTTTGACGTTCGGCATATCCACCTCGGCGACGATGAAGGTGCCGCGATTCTGGCGCTTCATCTTCGACGTCTTGGCGGACAGGCAGTGACGCTTGAACGCCACATTGGCCCGAACCTTGCCGGTACCGGTGAGCCGAAACCGCTTTTTGGCGGAGCTCTTCGTCTTCATTTTGGGCATTTTCGCTTCCTTATAGCAAAAAATGTGAGCGATTCAGGGGCGGCGAGGCATGCCCTATCGTTCGCCTCGACCACCCGATGGAAGCGGAGGTTATAATCGCGCGGCCAGACGATTGCAAGCGCGGGACTTGGACTTCCATAAATGTCCCTCGATATGCCCTGGCGCGGGTCACGAGGCAATCGCGCGAACGCGCGATTGTCCTGGCGCGGGCCGGCTCTGGACAGGCTTTCCGTCCGCACTATGTAATTGCTTCTCACAGACTTTCGCAGGAGCCATCATGAAGGCCATGGTCATCGACGAATTCGGCGGCGCCAATCAATTGCATGCCGCCGAGGTACCGACGCCGGTCGCCGGTTCGGGAGAGGTCTTGATCAAATTGGCAGCCACCAGCGTCAATCCGGTCGATTGGAAGATCCGCGAAGGCCATCTCGCGAAAGCGCTCCCCCACCATTTTCCGCTGATCCTGGGCTGGGATGCGGCGGGGACCATCGCCGCCATCGGTCCCGGCGTCGCGGACTTTCGCCCCGGTGACAAGGTCTATGCCTATGCCCGCAAACCTGAGGTGCAATGGGGAACTTACGCGGACTATATCGCGCTCGACGCCCAGGCCGTCGCCCTCGCCCCCCGCGGTCTCTCCTTGCAAGCCGCCGCCACATTGCCTTTGGTCGGACTGACATCCTGGCAGGTGCTGTTCGATGCGGCGAAGCTCGACGCCGGCCAATGGGTCCTGATTCATGCCGGCGCCGGAGGGATCGGCAGCCTGGCGATCCAACTGGCGAAAGCCAAGAAGGCCCGCGTCGTGACCACGGCACGCGCTGAAAATCACGCCTATGTCAAAGAGCTGGGGGCCGACATCGTCATTGATTATACCGCCGAACCTTTTGCCGCGGCGGTTCGCCGCGCCGTTCCAGAGGGCGTCGACGTGGTGTTCGACACCATGGGCGGACAAACGCAAGCCGAGAGTTGGGGCCTTTTGAAAGCCGGCGGCATTCTTGTTTCCATCGTCGACCCGCCCGACGAAGCGAAGGCCGCCGCCATGGGATTGCGCTCAGGCTATGTCTTCGTTTCGCCGAATGGCCAACAGCTCCGCGAACTCGCCGCCCTCATCGAGACCGGCCAGGTCAAACCGCCGGCGTTCGAGGTCCTGCCTCTGGCCGAGGCGACGATGGCGCAAGAACGGAGCCAGACACACCATGTGCGCGGCAAGATCGTCCTCGAAATCGGGTGAGGCGTTGCGCGGAAACATACGAATCACCTCAAGGCTCGGGCAAAACTCTGTGCCAGCCAGGATTTCGTCGAGACAGGCGTCGGCGTGGATTGCCGGGTCA
>DATNIV010000440.1:0-4219 GCA_035604255.1 Telmatospirillum sp.
ACCTCCATGACGCCCCGCCTCCCGACTGGCGCCATCCCTTTCGGGATATGCCATTCCTGGCGACCGCCCGCGACGGATCGCCGCGCCATCTCTTGATCAGCGCCCTTCCGATGTTCGATACCGCGGCGGAAGTGTTCGTCGGCGTGCGCGCGACCGCCGAGGATTTGACCCGACGGCGATCCGACGAGGAGCGCCTCAGTAAGCTGTCCATGGCGGTCGAACAGAATCCGACTGCGGTCGTCATCACCGACCGCAATGGCGTCATCGAATATGTCAATCAAAGCTTCGTGGTGACGACGGGCTATCTCTCGGAAGAAGTGCTGGGCCGAACGCCGGCTATTCTCAAATCCGGCCATATGCCGCGCAGCATCTATTGCGACATGTGGAAAGCCTTGACGGCGGGCCAGCAATGGCGTGGAGAACTCTACAACCGAAAGAAATCGGGAGAGGGTTACTGGGAATACACGGTGATTTCCCCAATCCTCGACAAAAAAAACGTCATCACACATTTTGTCGCCGTGAAGGAAAACGTCACAGAACGCAAGAAATTCGAGGAAGAGCGCCTCCGGCAGGGCAATGAAGACGCGGTCACCGGTTTGCCGAATCGCGTACTGGCCCTCGATCGCCTGGAACAGACGTTGGTCCGCATTCAGCGTACCGGCAGCGCCGGTGCGCTGCTGATGATCGATCTCGACCAATTCAAGCGCGTGAACGACGTCCTCGGACATATCGCCGCCGACACCATCCTGCGAGAGGCCGGCGGTCGGCTGACGGCTGCGGTTCGCCCCGAAGACACGGTCGCCCGCCTCGGCGGCAACGAGTTCTGCGTGATCGCCGGAGACTGTAATGCCGGTGATGTCGAAGGAATGACCAGGCGCATTTTACGAGAATTCGGAACGCCTTTCTCCGCCGCCGGTCACGAGATCTTCGTAACGCCATCCGTCGGCGTCACCGTTTTTCCCGATGACGGACGCGTTCCAAGCGATTTGATGCGCAACGCCGATACGGCTGTTTATCGGGTCAAGGAAATGGGCGGCAACGCGGTCCAATTCTTCACCCCCGACATGAACCAACGTGCCAATGAGCGCGCGCGCCTGGAGGCCGGCCTGCATCACGCCTTGGATCGCGGCGAACTGCAGATGTACTACCAGCCCATGATCGATATCGCCAGCGGCCAGGTCACGGGTGCCGAGGCCTTGATGCGCTGGAATAGCGCCGAGTTTGGCCATATCCCCCCCGACCGCTTCATCCCGCTGGCCGAAACGAGTGGCCTGATCGTCCGGCTCGGGAGTTGGGCTCTCAAGACGGCTTGCCTGCAAGCCGCGGAGTGGCGCGATACTCTTGGGCCAAATTTTCGGATGGCGGTCAACGTTTCGCCCCGTCAGATCCGCCAACGCGAATTTGCCGAGCTCGTTTTGCGGACAATTGAAGACACGGGCATCCTTCCGCACAACATCGAAATCGAAATTACCGAAAACCTGCTGATGGACAGCAAGGTGCCGTCGGGTCATTTGAACCGGCTGCGCAGCGTCGGCGTCTCTCTCTCGATTGACGATTTCGGAACGGGATACAGCTCTCTCAGTTATCTGAAGCGCTTCCCGGTGGATACCTTGAAAATCGACCGCTCCTTCATGAGCGACCTGGCTGGTCGTGGAACCGATGCTGCGCTGGTTGAAACCATTATCAGCATGGCGCAATGCCTTAAATTGCAAGTCGTGGCGGAAGGCGTCGAAACCCACGCCCAGTTGGAGGCGTTGAAGACCCTGCAATGCAATTTCGCCCAGGGCTTCCTGTTCAGCGGACCGGTCCCCGCGTCCGCGTTTCTGGAAACGCTGCCCAAGGGGACCACGCCTCTCAACCGGACATGACAAAACGCAACCTCGATAAGACGGGAGTGCGGGTGGACAGGCGGGGAAAGCTGCGGTCTAATTGACGCCCATCGACCATGAAAGGAATCCCATGTCCAAAATCACTTTGAAGGGCAACCCCGTCAACACCGTCGGCGAGCTGCCCGCCGTCGGTACCGCCGCCCCTGATTTCCGCCTGGTGAAAACCGATCTGAGCGAGGTCACTCTCGCCGATTTCGCCGGCAAGACATTGGTTCTCAATATCTTCCCCAGTATCGATACGCCCGTATGCGCGGCCTCCGTCCGTCACTTCAATGCGGCTCTCGACCGCCTGAATAATGTGGCCGTGTTGTGTATTTCCGCGGATTTGCCGTTCGCCCATGCGCGGTTCTGCGGCGCCGAGGGCCTGGAGAAGGTTCTTTCCGTCTCCGACCTGCGCGATAAGAGCTTCGGCGACCGCTATGGCGTCAAGATCGCCGACAGCGTTCTGGCCGGCCTGCTGTCGCGGGCGGTTGTCGTGGTGGACGGAAAAGGCAAGGTGACCTACAGCCAGCAAGTCCCCGAAATCGCCCAAGAGCCGGACTATGACGCGGCATTGGCCGCTGCGTCGCGGTAAATCCCGATCGAGCCTCCCTTGTCGCCTCGGCGGGATAACCCCGTCGGGGTGACAACCGGTTCGCACGGGAGAGTCGCCGACAGACGCCCCGTGATGCGATCAAATTGGATCGTGAAAAATTCCGGCCAGCAACTCGTCCAGACGCAGAACCAGTTGCTCGGACATTTCCTTGTAGAACTCATCGAGATTGGTGGCGCGGGCATGACTGAAGCGCACCTGCGGCCCGATATGTTCCGTTAGATATTCCCGCAATGACTGGCGCACGATTTCCTGGCCCTGCTCGCGGCTGATCCCCCATTGGCGCGCATGCCACGCCATCCGTTCATCGACATTCTCGGTGGCGAAATGCCAGAGCTTGATGTCTCCGAACATATCGGCGAAATCCTCGGAAGACAGAATCTCGATGGCTTCCAGCAGGGTCACCCGCAACAGATACACACCTTCGTGACCGAGGAGTTCCTCCAGCCGCACACCGTTGCGCGGTTCATTTTCGCGGCTGCCGACCGCCTTGCAGAACACGCCCTGGCTCGCCATGCGATCCATTTCGGCTCCGTCGACATAATGCAACCATGCTTTGCCGCGAGCCGCCGGATTGGTGGAAGCGCGGGAAACGATCCGCACCAATGGCGCCAGCGGGTAGGCGCCGGTCCGCATCAGTTCGCCAAGATGCCAAAGAGCCGCCGCCGCACCGGTCACATGCGGCTGCGTCGGATCGGTCGGATCGCCGCCCAGCAACAGCACCAGAACATTGCGTCCGGGCCCTCTCGGCAACACATAGGCCGGAGCGATTTGGCTGCGGGTCCGATCGAACGTCTGCCTTTGCGCGACCAGCGCGCCGCCAGCGCGGGCTTTGGCCAGCGCGGTATCGACATAAATCTGGTCATCGGGCGAGAGATTGGCGCGAGGCCGCTGAAAGACGATGCCGGCGACATAATGGGCGAAATTGGCGGCCTCGTTCAGCTTGAAGCGGGCCGGAGACGACAGGAAATAGGCGGCGATGGCCGCCGCGAAGCTGTCACCGCAACCGGTATCCTCGCGCACCGCGTGATCGACCTGCACCACATTTTCCAGGATCAGCGGCGAGTAGACAAACTCGACTTTTCCACCACGGGCTTTGCGGGCCAAGCTGGCGCCCCTGTTGCCATCGGTGATCACCACATGCCAGGCGCCAAGATCGAGAGCGCGGCGGCTGATCTCCTTGGCCACCATCTTTCTCAGTTCCGAGGCGTCGCGGTGATGGCTCCGTAAGGGTTCGAGGCCGAAAAAGCCCGTCGCCTCGGCCAGATTGAAGCTGACCACGTCGACCACCGACATAAAGTCGCGATATTCGGGATAGAGTTGCTTTAACTGATTGCCGCCAACCACCCAGAAGACCTTGAGCGACGGATTGCCCAATTTGGCCTGCCGGACCAGATCGAACTTCGTTGAATTCGCCGGTTCCTGGCCAATGAAAATAAAGGCGTTGCGGGCGGCATAGAACTCCCGCTCGATCGCGAAGGGGTCGACGCGGTCGGCATCCCAGCGGGGCCCCCGTTCCGTCAAGATCAGCTTGTCGAACCCGTCGTCCTTCAGAATCAACGACGTCCGCGACCGTCCGGGAACCGCCTTGGCGCCGAAATCGTCGGCAATGTCTTCCCAGGCGAGATATTCGACGGGAGGAATGTCCGCCTCGTCGCCGAAAGCCGCCAAGAGAACCTTCAGATCGTTGGCCAGGTTGTAAAGTCCGCCGCCCGTCGTCCGCATGACGCCGCCAACC
>DATNIV010000441.1:0-6708 GCA_035604255.1 Telmatospirillum sp.
CGACGAGAAGAATCGTATGCGACATCCACCTAGCCCCCATTCCCCACACCAACGCCGCCGGCATCGGGTCTGCTGATTGGCAAGATAAGCGTGAAGGTCGCGCCAGCGCCAGTCTGGCTTTGACATTCGACCCGGCCATGATGATTTTCCATGATGGCGAACACCTTGGAGAGGCCGAGGCCGGTTCCGTGCTGTTTGGTGGTGAAGAACGGATCGAAGATTTTATCGGCGATTTCCTTGGGGATGCCGGGTCCATTGTCGCTGAAGGCGACGCGGAGACGATCGTCCTCTCGGTACAATCGAATCGTCAAATGGCCCCCTTTCTCCATGGCGTCGATGGCGTTCAACAGGAGATTGAGGCACGCCTGGAACAGGTGATCTTCGTCGGCTTCGACCAAGACATCGCCGCTGTCGTCAGTGACGGTCAGTTGAATTTCGTGACGCGACAATTCGGGCTCACAAAGGGTTGAGACCCGTTCAATCACCGAGGCGAACGAGAGCCGGCGCAATGTTGGCGCGCGCGGGCGGGCGAAGGACAGAAAATCCTCGATCAGACCATCGATGCGGCGGACTTCGTCGATGACATAGCCCAGCAGCTTGGCGTCGGCCGAAGACAGGCCGCTTCCCTTGCGGACCAATTCGGCCGAGGTTTTGATGGTTCCCAACGGATTGCGCACTTCATGGGCGATCCCCACCGCCACTTCACCGAGGGCGCTCAGACGGTCACGGCGGCGGAGATCGACCTCGAGGCTTTGCAGTTGCCCGAGACGTTCGGCCATGTGGTTGAACACGCGCGCCAATTCGCCGACTTCATCCTTGCCGGTGGCCTCCACACGATGATCGAAATTGCCGTCGATGATCGATTTGACGCCGGCGGCCAGAGCGCGCAACGGCCGTGACAGCCGCCTCGACACGAACAGGCCGGCCGCGGTGGTCAGGATGAGACCCACGACAAAGACGGTGATCAGGATATGGATCGGCAAGTCCCAGACGCTGGGCATTTCCGTCGATTTCAGTCCCGACGACATGACGCCGATCATCTCGCCGCGGTCGTTCTTGACCGGCAGATAGAGGACACGGTAGCCGCCTTCCTCCGCTTGGCTGTCGTAAACGCTCTCGGCGCCGGTTTGCAATTCGGCGGTGACTTCCGGCGGCAAGGGGGTGCCGCTGGCGGTGTCGCTCCGCGACGAATAAATCATCTGGAATCCGCTGGGCCGGCGGTAGTAGAGGCGGAGGTCAAGCGTGGTGATGGATTGGAGGTTTTCGATAAAATTTTCGTCGAGCCAGGTGCCGACCAGAATTTCATAGGTCGTCCCATTCGCTTCATAGTCGAAGGTGCCGCCGGTCATCACCTGATTGGTGTCGGGCATCTGCAGCGCGTAGAGCGTGTTCTTGACCTCGGGCGACAAAGGTTCGATGTGGCGAACCGGATAATTGGAATAAAGGATGTGCTGGTTTTTGTCGGAAATCACCACCACACCATAGCCAAGGGTTTGGGCCAGATGCAGGAAAGCGGAATCGGCCTTGACCACAGGGTCGGGTTGTCCGCGTTTTTGTTCGTAGAGAAAGCGTGCCAACCCCGCCGCTTCGGATTGGGATTCCTTAAAACTGTTCAGAAACAAGACCGATGTTTCATGCAGGAAGGATTGGACGTCGTTGTTGACGACGTGGGTGATCAGGCGAACCGTGAGATCGGCGGTGATGGATGTGGGAACCAGACTGATCAGCAAAGAGGCGATGATCAGCTTGCCTTGCAGGGAGGCAAGCCATCGCCGAAGTTTGCCGGGGTCACCTCTCATCGGAACGCTCTTTCTGTTTTGATGTGCTCAGCCCTTCGCCGTTCTGTTGGTGGAGCCCAACGCTTCCGGACTAATTTTCGCGGTGAAGAAGGCGGCAAGGGCGCGGGTCACGTTCTGGCGCTGCTTATCGACCGTGATCATATGGTAGCTGTCGTCCAGCAGCAGCAGTTCCGTCGGGCCGCCAAGATGCCGTTTGATATATTCGGGATTGCGGATGCTCGACACGTCGTCATGTCTGGCGTGGATGATCAGCGTCGGCGTTTCGATCTTCGGCATTTCCGCTTTGACCACGTCGACCAAGGCCAGCAGCTCGCGTAAGGAGTGCCCCGTCATGCCGAGGTTTCCGGCTTCGGCCGAGTTTCCGGCCGTCATATTGGCGACGACCCTTTGACGCAGCCGATCATCCTTGATGCCATAGGGAAAGTTTTCGACGAACCGGTAGCGCAGGCCGAGCGGGGTGTGCAGAAAGAGCGGCAAAAGGAAGGACAGCCGGGGGATCGCCCAACCATCGTAGCGCAAGGTGGCCGAGAGGACCCCCAGGCCCTTGATTTCGCCGGGGTGATTGGCGGCCAGATGCATCGCCATCAAGCCTCCCATCGACAGACCAGCGACGAAGACGATGTCATGCTTCTGGCGCAAGGTGGCATAGGCCTGTTCGACGCTGGCGTACCATTCGGGCCAACTTGTGTGCAACAGGTCTTCTTCGGACCCGCAATGACCGGCCAACTGGCAGCCATAGACCGTGAATCCGGCATTGGCCAGGCCCTTACCGAGAAAACGCATCTCGGTCGGGGTTCCGGTCAGCCCGTGGATCAGCAGCACGGCGGCAGAGCCACCGGCATGAAAGAAGCTGGCGTCGGGCAGGGCCGGAGCGGCCTCGTCGGCGCTGAGACTCCCCGGTCCCGACCACGGCTTGGCTCCGAAATAGCGGAGCTTGAACCGTTGCCAGGCCGTGCTTCGATCAAACAGGCTTTTCTGCTTGCCGCTCATGGTGCCGCCCCCGTCACTCGCGGGTGGCGCGGGTGAAAAGTTGGTCAAGAAGATTGAACGCCAGATCCATTTCCTCATAGCTGATCGTCAGCGACGGGGCCAGCGTGATGACATTCTTCCAATAACCGCCGATATCGAGCACCACGCCGACTTTTTTGCCATTGGCATCGAGATCGCCGGCCATGGCGATGTCGACGATTTTGTCGGTCATCGCTTTGTCCGGGGTGTAGCGATCCTCGGCGGTGATTTCGATGCGGAGCGCCATGCCCAGGCCGTCGACGTCGCCGACGATCTTATGGCGCTTCTTCAGATCCTTGATCCCTTCCAGGAAATAGGCGCCCTTCTCCCGGGTCATCGTCTCATAGTCGTCCTCTTCCATCATTTTGACGGCTTCCAAGGCGACGGCGGTGCCGAGAGGGTTGGACGAGAAGGTCGAATGGGTCGAACCTGGCGGGAAGATTTGCGGATTGATCAAGTCCTCGCGCGCCCACAGGCCGGCGATGGGATTGAGGCCATTGGTGAGCGCCTTGCCGAAGACGATGATGTCCGGTTTGACGTTGAAATTCTCCAGCGCCCAGAACTTTCCGGCGCGGTAGAACCCCATCTGGATCTCGTCATCGACCAGCAGGATCTTGCGGGCTTCGAGGATCTGCTTCAGCTTTTCGAAATAACCGGGCGGCGGAATGACGTACCCGCCGGTTCCCTGGATGGCTTCGATATAGAAGGCGGCATATTCCGAGCTGCCGTCCTTGGAATCCCAGACGCCGTAATATTCGGTATCGAACAAACGGGCGAATTGATCGACACAGAACAAGCCGCAGTCTTCACGCTTCTTGCCGTAAGGACAGCGATAACAATAGGGGAAGGGGACGAATTGGGCGCGGTCGCCAAAGTGACCGTAGCGCCGACGATAGCGATAAGACGACGTGATCGCCGAAGCGCCCAAGGTGCGACCGTGATAGCCGCCTTCGAAGGCGAACATCAAGCTTTTGCCGCCGCAGGCGTTGCGCACCAGTTTGAGCGAATCATCAATGGACTGGGCGCCGCCGACGTTGAAATGCACGCGGCCCTTGGTGCCCCAGGTCTTTTCCACCCGCTTGGCGATGGCGGTGGCCAGTTCGATCTTTTCCTTGTGTAAATACTGGCAGGCAAGCTGCGGAAGCGTGTCGATCTGACGGTGGAGGGCGTCGTTCAGGCGCTTATTGGCATAGCCGAAGTTGACCGCCGAATACCACATCTGCAGATCGAGAAAGGGCTTTCCGGCGTCGTCGTAAAGGTAGGAGCCTTCGCAGCGGCTGAAGATCTTTGGCGGATCGATGTAATGGACGGTGTCGCCAAAGGAACAGTACTGCGCTTCGTCGCGCAGCAGATCATTTTCGCTCATTTATGCTTTACTCCAGGCATCAGCCGACGACGGCGGCGACTCCGAGCCTTTCCGGCTCGTCCAACAAGGTCACCAGCAACTCTCTGGCGTCACGGAAGTCGCCGAAGGCGACGAAGGGAAGCCCATTGCCGCGGCAATGGGCCAGAAGTTTGTCCTTGGCGAACACCAGATCGACGCTGCCGGCCGCGCACATGTCGGAGGCGCCATCGCCGATCAACAGGCTGAGAGCCCGGCCGGCGGTCTGGGTTTCGGCAATCTTGCATTTGCAGGTGCCACTGGCATTGGCGCAGGTGGCATTGGCATGGGGAAAGGCCAACCGATACTGTCTGGGGCCGGAGACCTCAAGGCGATTGGCGAAAATCGTCAGGTCGTCGAGGCCGTGCCGGCCGAGGATTCGGCGAATGGCGTAGTCGAGACCGTCGCTGACGACGGAAAGAGGCACGCCGGCGGTTCGACAAAGGGCGACAAATTCGGGAAAGGCGGGGTCGATGAGCACGGAATCGAGATGGTCATCCAGTTCGGCCTTCGTCGCGCGAATCAGCGCGACCTGTTTGGCCATGCATTCGCGTGAGCCGATCTGGCCGTTCTTCCACTCTGTTTCGATGTCTTGCCAACCGTCGAGAGCGAAACGCTCCAAGATACTGTCGGTGACGTCTTCCAGTGCGATCGTGCCGTCAAAATCGCAAAGCACGCGCCAATTCATTAAAATCGCCCTCAAGATATTCTTATGTTTACAAAACGAAGCAAAATCTATGCCATAAGAAAGGGCGTTCTTATCGGTCAAAAGTCAGAGAGAAAGAGTGGTCTTGACCTACAAAATTTGTAGATTCACACGAGAGTTGTTGCTTGTCTGGCGATCCGGTCCGGGAAAACCTTCAGGAAGGCGGGGATGAAAAATGCGGGTTAAGGGCCTTCGGCGCCTGTTCGCGGTGGTCTTGACCGGTCTGTCCGGCGCATTGCCCGTTTCGGCTGCGGAGTTGGTTCCGCCGGTCGCGGGCGTTCTTGATTTCAGCATTGTTCGGAAAGGCGACGTGATCGGTCACTATCATTCGGATTTTATCGATCGCGCCGATCATGCCCTGGAGGTCAGGACGCATGTGACGGCGGAAGTGACCCTCGGTCCGATTCGTCTTTACAGTCTTGAACATCGTTCGGTTGAAACATGGCGTGACGGACGGTTGGATGGCTTGGTGAACGATACCGAAGAGGATGGCGAGGTTCATCATTTGCGGGCCGAACGGGTTGGTCAGGCGCTCGTGCTGACCGTCGACGGAAAGGCCGGTGACCCCATTGCCGACGCCGTGCCCTCCAGTCTGTGGAGCCGGAGCATGCTCGACGGGAACCGGCCGATTTTCGATAGCGGCGACGGTCAGCTCTTCCAGGTCACCACCCGCTGCGATGAGACGGCTGAGACTCTCGGCGTGTGCCATCTGTCCGGAGATCTGATTCGGACGCTGCGATACGCCGCGAATGGCATTTTGGCCGGGCTTTCTTTTCCGGCGGAGGATGGGTCGAAGGTGATATATCGCTAAAATTGAAAAGCCGTTGTACTCTTCCCTCTCGAAGGTGGGTGATGATGTGGCGCGAGTCCTTTTGAGCGCTCGTTGCCGTTGTTGTTTGGACGGCGTCAGGATGAGAACAGGGGAAAGTGCGGCTGGGTCTTCCTTTTGCCCTGGGAATGCCGTAAACAGCCTTTATGACGGAACTCGGACGGCAGGTCCGCCCGGGGTGTCGGCGTCCCTCACGTCTCACGCGAACATCTGACCGGATGGCGCTTGCGGAAACGGGGGGGGGCGGCAAGCCGATGATATGTGGTTCAGAACAATTTTAGGATTAAAAGACAGAATGGCTCGGCGCGAAGTTCAACCGGGACAAAAATACCAGCAAACGGAAGCCTCTTCTGTATGGGAGGTGATCGACCTGACCAAGGATGGGGAAGGGATCGTTCATGCCCGTCTGCTGCGTGTCGGCGACCCCACGGCCGTCAAAATGATTTCCGTTTCCGCTCTCAAAGACCCACGCTTGTACAGGTTGGTCGGCGAGTAAGGGAAAAAGCTTTGTCCTTGCTAATGTTGCCGGGGTGGTGACAGTTCCTTTTTGACACCGACTTGAGAAATAGAAGGCGGACATCGGCCTTCCGTCGGGCGCTTGGGAACTTATTGGGATCTTCGGAATATGAGCCGTCGCAGAAGTCGATACGGCGCGGAGCAACGCCAGCGTTTTTTCATTCTCTTGGGCAAGCTTCTGGGTGTTGCCGGGGTGCTGGGTGTTACGGCCTATTACGCTTATGAAGTCGGGTTCCGCGTCGCCGAGGGTGAAACGGCGACACTGACCGAGGGGTTGCAGAAGGCGGAAGAGCGCTTCAAGGCGCAACAGGCAAGCGCCGAGGCCGACCGATTGGCTCTGGGCGAAGCGAACAAGAAATTTGCCGAGCTTAAAGCGGCTTATGAGCAGATCCGTCCCTCTGATGACGTTCGCGATCTCAACACTCTTGTGCGCAACAAGCTGGCCGCGGGAATGAGCGCTCGCCGTCTG
>DATNIV010000442.1:0-3095 GCA_035604255.1 Telmatospirillum sp.
ATCGTCCATTCGTCTTCGGTCAGGTCTTCTCTCTTGTTGAGGATCGAATGGCGTATCGAGATTTTGCCGACGTCATGTAAAAGTCCGCCGCAGGCCAACAGAATTTGCTGGGCACGCGGCAGTCCGATCGAATAACCGAACAAGGCAATCAGCGTGGCGACCCGGACGGAGTGCGCGTAGGTGACGTGATCATGCTCAAGAACGCCGTTCAAGATCGCCGGAAAAACACGCGTGGTGACGGCATCGACCAGGGGCGCGCAGCTTTCGGCGACCGCGCCATATTGGATTGGCAGCGATTGGTCGAAGACGTCGGCGATGCTGTTGAAAAGCGTCAGGCTATCTTCCAGGGCGTCTCGGGCCAGCGTCGGCAGTTCCTTCCACGACCGTTCGACCTTGACATTGATCTGCGCGGAAATCGCCTTGATCATCGCGCTCCGCCGATAAGGTTTTATGATGCAGTCATTGGCGCCCGCCGTCAGGGCTGAGGCGAGGATGTCGGGATCCCCGTTGTCGGAGACGAAAACGACGGGCGTCTGGCCAAGCTCGCGCTCGAAGCGCATGGCGCGCAGGAAGTTGATGCCGCTCGAAGGGGGAACATATTCTCCGATCAAGACCAGTCCAGGCGGAGAAACACCGAGCCCCATCAGGGCGTTTGTACTGTCGCCATAGACATTGACGGCATAAAAGGACAAGAGAGCGCTGGACAATTGCTCGCGATGACGCTGATTGCCGTCGACGATAGCAACCAGTTGTTTGTCGGGATTTTTTGCGGATTGTCCGATCACGATTTACGCCATGCCATATCGAAGATAAGGACACATGAAGGGTGAATGTCTTGCGACAGGCGGCAATTCATGAAGGTCCTTGGCGAATGGCATCCGAATATACGATGAAGGTCGTTAGTGCGAATAAATGAGCCAAATAAGGTCACGTGATCAACAAATGAGCGATGCTTCCGGTCTTGCGGGGTGTCGTCCTGGAAGGTGTTTACTCCAGGTTACGACGCTACAACTCCAAGCTTGCCGAAGGCAACGTGTTTCTTTTCTAAAAAGCCAGTATATTCCATTAACATCGAGAACAGCGAGGAAGTTCTCAATAACGGTTTGTCAGTTCCGAGCAATGCAATGTTTCTCTGCTTGATGCCAAAAACGTGGGGATGCTGCTGAGGAATACAGCTAGAGCGTTGGTGGGTGTGACAATGCGCGGGACGGCAATAAATCTGTCATTCGACTCCGGCCTTGGAGCCTCGGATAACGATAGACATCGAAATTTCGTTTGGGGAGATCAGGCCATGAAACGGATCTTGAGGTCATGTTCGGCCTTGGTGGCGAGCGTGTCGTTGCTGCAGGTGGCGCTTGTGCCGCTGGTGCAGGCCGCCGAACCGTCTGGGGTGACGGCACAGCCTTCAACACCGGCGGATATCTCGCGCTACGTCGTCGATCCGGCCAGCGAGCCTGCGCTGTCGTCTGAGATGATGGCCCAACTGCTGCGGAAGAAGATCAAATATGTGTTCGTGATCTTCAATGAAAATCACTCCTTCGACAACGAGTTCGGCACCTTCCCAGGGGTCAACGGCCTTTATTCCGACGGCTATGCCAACGACCAGGATCTGGTTCGCAAGCCCGAGGGCACGCCGGGCTTCACGCAGACGGTCACCGATGCCGAAGATGGCATCAGCTACACGGTCACACCCTTCAAGATCGGTCCGGCCCAGGGTTCCAGCGCGGTCGACAGCGTCGATCATTCGCACGGCAACTTCGCCAATGTCAACGGAGCGCCCGTTCTTCACACGGGGCTGGCCTACAAGATCGATGTCGACGCCAACAATGCGGCGTTGATGGACAAGTTCGCGCAAGGCGAGTTCAACAAGCACACCACCGTTGCCGCCACCAACGCCCCGGCGGGCATCGCCACGGCCGTTCAATATTCCCGCTTGGTGATGTCGCATACCGACTGCGACACCACGCCCTTCATGTGGCACTGGGCCAATCATTTCGCGATTTTCGACAATATCTTCGCGACCGAGGACACGCCGTCGACTCCGAACGCGGTGGCGATGATCGCCGGGCAGGCCGGCGAGACCCAATGGGTCAAGCACGGAACCACCATCGACACCCCGGTCACCGCGGCCAGCGGCCTGTGGAATGGCACCAGCTATCCGGAGGGCACCGTGGCCGGTGGCGATTTCGCCAAGCAAAGCCACAAGGCCGGCGTCACGCAAGGGGTGCCGCTGGTCAACGACCCGCAACCGTTTTACGGCTCGCAGTTCGACGTGACGACGGGCCCCCACAGACAGCCGTCCAGCCCGACCGATGCCACGGCCAACGCGCCAGTCGCCGCGAATTTGACCTTCGCCAGTCTGCCGCTGACCTTCCTCGGCAAAACAATCGTGGCGTCGCTGAACGAGAATCTGAGTTCGGGGAACCCGAAGTCCGATCTCGCCGACATTCAAAACGATATTCCCTATATCGCCAAGCTGAACAATAAGCCGGTGAATTGGCGCTGGTACGAGGAAGGCTACGATCTCGAGGCCACCGATGCCAGCGGGACCGCTTCCCAGGGTGCGGGCAAGACCTTTAACGGCACCGGCAAGGCGTCCCACGCCGGCTATGTCCTCCATCACAACGGCGCCGCCTATTTTGGTTATATCGCCAACACGCCGAAGATCGCCGCCAACCTCAGAGGCATGACCGACTTCTTCACGGACGTCGCCAAGAAGCAGCTTCCGCAAGGCGGCGTCTTCTATATTCGCGGCGGCTATGTCAACCAGCAGGGCTTGGCCTCGCCGGTCGGCACCAACAAGGCTTTGACGGCCAGCGATATCGCCACAGTGCAGAAGGCGAAGAATGGCGACGATGACCATCCGTCCTATACGGATCGCCAGATCAGCGAGGCGATGATGGCCCGTGTCGTCAACGCCGTGGCCGGTGACCCCAAATTGTGGGCCGAAAGCGCCATCATCATCACCTATGACGAATCGGATGGTTTCTACGACCATGTGCCGCCGCGTATTTTGTCCTACGGGCCGGATGGTCTGAAACCATCCGATTCGTCATAGGTGATGATGATGGCGCTTTCGGCCCACAATTTGGGGT
>DATNIV010000443.1:0-15158 GCA_035604255.1 Telmatospirillum sp.
CCTATGCCGCCCGCCCCCACCCGGAAATGGCCCCCAAATACAGCGACTATCTGCATCTGGCCCGGGTCAAGGAATGGTCGAGCGGAGAGGACGGCGACGAATGAGCGGCCAATCCGAACGAAAGCCTTTCTCAAAGAGGGGGGGCCACAGATGAACACAGATGAACACAGATACGGACTGGAGCTGTTTGCGATCTCATTGAATCGCCTTTTCTTCCCGTCATCTCCAGGCTTGACCCGTCGGCATATACGGCGACCCATGGATTGCCGGGTCAAGCCCGGCAATGACGGGAAAGACGATGATCCAGTGTGGTCGCTGATCGCTTTAGCGCCGCAGGCATTGATACCCCCGTTCGCCCGAGTAGCGCCGAGCAGCATGATGAATGCCTGCGGCGCAAATCTGTGTTCATCTGTGTTCATCTGTGGCCCCCTTCCCCCCCGTCACAGCCGTCCGGAACCGTCCTTCGCGGAAAGTCGTCAATGACGGCGACGACGATCAACCCGGAAATCCCCCAGCGCCAGGCCGCCGACCCCAAGACCTCGGTGTGGGTCGCCGCGTCGGCCGGCACCGGCAAGACGAAGGTGCTGACCGACCGGGTGCTCAGCCTGTTGCTCGCCGGCAGCGCACCCGAACGATTGCTCTGTCTGACCTTCACCAAGGCGGCGGCGGCGGAAATGGCCAATCGCATCGCCGATCGTCTGGCCGGCTGGGCGACCGACGACGACGCGCGCCTGATCGGCGATCTGGCCCGCCTGACCGGGCAAGCGCCGAGCCCGGCCACGGTGACCCGGGCGCGGCGGCTGTTCGCCCAGGTGCTCGACACGCCGGGCGGCATGAAGATCGAGACCATCCATGCCTTTTGCCAATCGCTGCTGCGCCGTTTCCCTTTGGAAGCCGGCTTGGCGCCGCATTTCCAGGTCATGGACGACCGCGACGCCGGGGAAATGCTGGCCCAGGCGCGCGAGGAAATCCTGACTGCCGCCCGCCAGGACGGAGGCAGCGATCTGGCCCAGGCACTCTCCGTCGTCACCGGCGTGGTGCATGAGACGATCTTTCCCGAGGTCATGGCCGAATTGGCCGGTGTTCGCGGGCGCTTAAGCCGGCTGCTCGATCGGTATGGTGGTCGGCACGGCCTGATCGAGGCGCTCTATCGGCAGGCGGCCTTGCGCCCCGGCGAGACGGCGGTCGACATCGTCGGCCGGGCGGTGACCGACGACGCCTTCGACGTCTCGGGATGCCGCGCCGCCATGGCGGCCCTGATGACCGGCAAGGCCGGCGACCAGGAGCGCGCAAGCGCGATGGATGTCTGGTTGGCGGCCTCCGTCGACGACCGCATCCGTCAATTCTCCTTGTGGCAAAGCGCCTTTCTGACCGGCAAGGGCGAGATCCGCGCCCGCTTGTGCACGAAGGATGTGGAAGCCCGGTTTTCCGGCACTTTGGAGGTCTTGACGCTCGAAGCCGAACGATTGTTCGGGCTGCTCGATCGGCTGCGCAGCGCCACCACCTTGGGCGCCACCGGCGCTCTGCTGACCTTGGCCGAAGCCCTGCTGGCCTCCTACAAGCGCCAGAAGGCGAGCCGCGCCATGCTCGATTACGACGATCTGATCCTGACAACCGTTACGCTTCTGGAACGACCAGGCATGCCGTCCTGGGTGCTGTTCAAACTCGATGGCGGCATCGATCACGTGCTGATCGACGAGGCGCAGGACACCAACCCCGACCAATGGCGCGTCGTCAAGGCGCTGACCGGAGAATTTTTCGCCGGTGACGGACGGCGGCAAGCGGGAAGCCGCACCATCTTCGCCGTCGGCGACGCCAAACAGTCGATCTACAGTTTTCAGCGGGCCGACCCCCGCGAATTCGAAGCGATGCGCGGCCGCTACGCCGCCCTGGTGCCCGCCGCCCAAGGGCGCTGGGCCGAGGTGGCGCTGTCGATGTCGTTCCGCTCGGCGCCCGCCGTGCTCGAAGCCGTCGACCGGGTGATCAACAGCGCCGGTGGCGGCGACGGCGTGGTGGCTCCCGGCCAAGCGGTGGAACATCTGGCCTTTCGCCAAGGCGCCGGCGGCCTGGTCGAGATCTGGCCGCCGATCCGGCCGGCGGCCCGCGACGAGCCGGAACCCTGGAAGCCGCCGGTGGAACGGATCAAGGGCGACAGTCCGCGCGCCCGTCTGGCGCAACTGGTGGCACGGCGGATCACCGCGATGATCCACCAGGGCGACATCCTGGCGTCCCGGGGTCGGCCGATCCGCCCCGGCGACATCCTGGTGCTGGTCCGCCGCCGCAACGCCTTCGTCGAGGAATTGGTCCGCGAATTGAAGACCCAAGGCATCGCGGTGGCGGGCGCCGACCGCATGGTGCTGACCGAGCAATTGGCGGTGATGGATCTGATGGCGCTGGCCAACGCCATGCTGCTCCCCGAGGACGATCTGACCCTGGCCACCGTGCTGAAGGGGCCATTGATCGGGCTCTCCGAAGACGATCTCTTCGCCTTGGCCTATGACCGGCCGTCCCGGCTGTGGGAGGCCTTGCGCGCACGCGCCGGCGCGGAACCCTTCCGCACCGCCTGGCAACGGCTGTCCGAGTGGCAGGGCATGGCCGACCAGATGCCGCCGCACGATTTCTTCGCCCGCGTGCTGGGCAACGGCGGCAAAACCCGGCTGTTGACCCGGCTTGGTCTCGAAGCCGAAGACCCGCTCGACGAATTCATCACGCTGACGCTGGCCTATGAACGCGCGCATCCACCTTCGTTGCAGGGGTTCCTGCGCTGGCTGGAGCAAGGCGACGTCGAGATCAAACGCGACCTCGACCAGGGATCGATCAATGCGGTGCGCATCATGACGGTGCATGGGGCCAAGGGCCTGCAAGCGCCCATCGTCTTTCTACCCGACACCCTGCAGGTGCCGACCCGCCCGCCACGCCTGCTGTGGTTGAAGGCGCCGGGCGACGAGGACGGCGACATGCTGGTCTGGCCGCCCAAGGCCGACGATCAGGACGAACGCTGCCGCGCCTCCCGCGATGCCGCCAACCACCGGCGAGACCAGGAATATCGCCGCCTGCTCTATGTCGCCATGACCCGCGCCGAGGACCGTCTTTACGTCTGCGGCTGGGAAACCCGCAAGGCCGCGGCGCCGCATTGCTGGTACAATCTGATCACCGAGGCGTTGCGCCCGGTCTGCGATCCCCAACCCGACGCTTTTCTCGCCGCCCAGCGGGGCGTGGACGACACCCGCGTCCTGCGTCTGATCAGCCGGCAGATCGCCGACGTCGTGCCGCCTCCGGCCGGCACGACCGCCCAGCCGCCGCTGGCGCTGCCGGCCTGGGCCACCCAGCCGGCGCCCGCCGAGCCGTCCCCGCCCCGCCCCCTGGCGCCGTCGCGCCCCGACGAGGACGAACCGGAGGTCCGCGCCCCCTTCGGCGCCGACGGCGGCGCGCGCTTCCTGCGCGGCCGTTTGATCCATCGCCTGCTGCAATCCCTGCCCGATATCGCCCCGGCCAAACGCCATGAGGCGGCGGCCCGATTCCTCGGCCGCGCCGGCTGGGGCTTAACCTTCGCCGAACAGGCGGCGATCGGCGGTGAGGTCGGCGCCATCCTCGACGACCCTCATTTCGCCCCGATTTTCGGACCCGGCAGCCGCGCCGAAGTCCCCGTGGTCGGCCAGTTGGGAGAGCGCATCCTGTCCGGCCAGGTCGATCGCCTGCTGGTCACCGCGACCGAGGTGCTGATCGTCGATTACAAGACCAACCGCCCGCCGCCCCGGCGGGCCGCCGACGTGGTCCCGGTGTATCTCCGCCAGATGGCCGCCTATCGGGCGGCGCTGGCTTGCATTTATCCGGGCCGGACCATCCGCTGCGCCCTGCTGTGGACCGACGAACCCCGCCTCATGGCGCTCGACAGCCGCCTGCTCGACGACGCGCTGGCCGGATTGCTGAGCTGATGACCGTCCGGCAATAAAGGAAGGCGTCAGCAACAACCGCGACCATCGGTCGTCGCCACCGGAGAAGAACAGTCGAAAGGCCCGAAGTGGACGGAACGGTCGCCGTCGACCCTGAAATGCGGAGCGAACCTGGTTTCTCCGACCATCGACGCCGTATTGCCGCAGACCAGCATCGGTTTGCCGGTGATGAAGGTGTGATGATCGTCGAGGGGGAACTGATGTGGATGATCGGGAATGGTGCCGAGATAGGTGGCCACCTGACCGTAATCCTCGCAGAGGTCTTCGAGGGAGCCGATCTTGAACGCCCGGATTTTCATCGACCAGAACGTGGTCGCGCCAACCTTGGCCTCCGCCTCGGGATTGTCGATGGAGATCCGGCTTTTCGTCATCACCCGGTAGTCGGGGCAGCCAAGGCCGCGCAGCATCCGGCGAAAGTCTTCGATGTACGTCGCCCCGCCGAGGCATTCCCCCACCAGCAGACGATCTTCCCGTAACGCCGGCGGCAGCCGGCGGCTGGCGAACACATCCGAGAAAAAAAGCTCGCCGCCCGGTTTCAAGACGCGGAAGATTTCCGCGAAGACCCGGTCCTTGGCCGGCGACAGGTTGATGACACAGTTGGAGATGACCACGTCGATCGAATTATCGGCGATATCGAGCGCCCCCAAGTCCTCGATATAACCGCGGCGAAACTCAACGTTGGACTTCGGAAATCCGAAGCGCTTTGCTTGCGACTGCTGGTGTGCCCGGGCGAGGATTAACGGCTCTTCGGTCATGTCGACACCGATGACGAAACCCCTGGGGCCGACGAGGGCGGACGTCAAATAGACATCGCGGCCACTGCCGCAGCCGAGGTCGAGAATGGTGCAGCCGTCCAGCGCAGACGAGATTGGGGAGCCGCAACCGTAGAACTTCTCAAGGATCTCGTTATCAATATTATCAAGAATAGATAAGTGTGATAGAGGTATTGAGTCCGCACAACAGCACGTATTTGTCTGGAGATCCTTGGATGAATGGATTATCTTTCCGTAATAGTCTTGGATCGCGACAATATTATAGTCACGTGGCGGCATGGAGCATCCTCCAACTGATTGGTTATCCGGTCGTATGATTGATGCGTTTCTGGCTTGAGGTGAACGACGGTTTATCGCAATAAGCGTAATGCTCCCTCGTCAAATCTGTCTGTCAGGCAGGCGACAAAGCGCAAAAACATCCGCTATTCGCTGGCACCCGGCGTTGAACTGGCGCCCTCCGGAAGCGGGATCGATCCAGGGTGCTGCCGCATCGCGCTCAATGATGGTTCGCCCTACGACAAGACCCCATGAGATTGACGTCGGAGCCCCCCCTTGCCCTTGGGGGATCCCGTCGCCAGATGAGGAGATCGTGCCGGAGAAAGCCGCCGTCGCTTGACGGACGGACCCGGCAAACCTAGAGTCTGAGGTCTAGGCCTGATCGCTGCAAAGGTAGGAAGAGATGAAACATATCACGGATAGCTCGTTTGACGCCGATGTGCTCAACGCGAGTGGACCGGTGCTCGTTGATTTTTGGGCGGAATGGTGCGGTCCCTGCAAGCAGATCGCTCCGGCCCTGGAAGAGCTGTCCACGGATCTGGCCGCCAAAATCACCGTCGCCAAAATCAATATCGACGAAAACCCGCAAACCCCCAGCAAATACGGCGTGCGCGGCATCCCGACGCTGATGATCTTCAAGGACGGCCAAGTGGCCGCCACCAAGATCGGCGCTCTGCCGAAAAGCAAACTATACGAGTGGGTTGAATCGGTGGTCTGATTCAGACGGCTGGCCCTCCGAGCCCCGCCTCCGCAAGGACGGCGGGGTTTATTTTTAGAGCGCGTTGCGAACAGCTTGAATCGCGCTCTTAAGCCCGCTCGGGTAAGAGGGGCAAAAGGGCGGGCAGTTAGCCTGTGCAGCGATTGGCGATGATGTCTGAGAGAGGCAGTACCGGACTTATGACATTTGCGCCAAGCCTGGTTCCCAGGTAGTCCCAAAACGATATGCCGAGCTTTCGGCATGTTTTGGCGAGGCCGAGGAAGGCATCACGGCAGTCGCGTCCATGATCGCTACGGGTGGTGCCGCTCACTTTGCGGTGGCGGTCCGGAGCCTGGCGATAAGCCTTGAGATCCGCATAGAACTCCCAAATCAAGGCCCGGATCATTTCCTTTGCTGAGCGCGCCGCAACGGTGAAGGTGTTGAGCGCGTAGACCAAACGCTCGGCATGAACCCAGCACAAAGCGTGTTCCCCAACGTTGAACTGACGGGCATCGTCCGAGAGGCTAACCGTGTCATCCCGGAGGCCATGGGCGAAAGCAGCGCCCGCCCCATAACGCCCCTTCGGTGGCGATCATGACTGGGTCCGAGCGTATTTTTAGATCAGAGATGCCTAAGGCATCAAGGTGGGCGATCCAAGCCGCCGCATCGGCAAAATGGCGTGCAGGATTTTCCGTTAATTTGGCAATCGTTGGGCCGGCAAGATGGCGTCGACGCATATAGGCGAAGGCCGGATCGTTTAAAGCGTAATCCCCGTGGCCGGCCCGCAGCAACTCAAGGAAATTGCTCCGGCTTTTCGAGGTCGTCGTGGCAAAGAAGGTAAAAGCATCATTGCCGATTTGCGTGCACACGCCGTTCTTTCCTTGATGCCGTCCGCCCGTATCATCCACGGAGATCCAGGCAGCATGAGCCAATCCGGCGCGCAGAACGTCACGGGCCTCATCGATAAACAGAGCGTTACTCTCGGTGAGAATCCGAACAATCTGCCGCTTGGAGATCGAAAGACCCAAGGCCTGCAATAGCTCGACCAATCGCGGCACCGTCGTCTGCCCTTGGTGGTATTGGGCGAGGATGAAGCGTTTGATCTCAGGGCCAAAGTGATCATCGATCCCGGCAGGTAGCGGCGCAACGACAGTCCGTCCCTCAGGTGTCAGCCACCACCAGAGCCTTCAGCTCTTTGACGGAAAGATCGTCTCTGTCGGGGATGCGCGGGGGCGTTGCCATCCCCCTATAGATTCAGAGTTATTTCATCGATTCAACTAAAGATGTGTCCATAGCCAAAAAAGATGCCCGCCCTTTTGCCCCTCTTACCCGAGCGGCGCATGAGCCCTTGAAAAAGCGGAGCTTTTTCAGCGTCACGCAAATTGAGAGCGGGTTAAGCGAAGCGCAAACCGCTCTAAGATCGCCCGCCGATCATGCCGACGAGATTGCTCAGCGCCGGCATCGCATTGTCCTTTCGCCAGACGAACTCGACATCATAGGTCTCGCTCAGTTCGGCGTGACTGTGCAGGATGGCCTGCGCCGGGCAATTGTATTTCGAAGCTTCGGAAACGAGCGAATAGCCCATGCCCGCCGCCACCAGTCCGAGAATCGTCGACACGTCGGTGGCGATCTGCACGAGAGTGGGGGTGAATTCGGCCTTGTGGCACTGATGGATCAGAAAATCGTAATAGGCCGGGGAGCGTTCGCGCGGAAACCAGATGAAAGGTTCGTCGCGAAGCGCTTTCAGCCGGGCCGGCGGCGAAGCCGCGTAAGGACTGGAGGCGGGAACGGCCAGCAGCAGAGGGTTCGACAGCACGGTGATGCCGTCGAGTTCCGGGTCGTCTTTCGGCCGCCAGGCGAGAAGGCCCGCATCGATCTGGCCGCTGCGGATCGCTTCGATCTGCCGCGCCGACAGCTCGGGTTCGAGCATGACGACGACATCGGGAAACGCCTGACGAAAATCCTGAAGGAGCTTCAAGATGTTGGGGTGCCAGGTATAGTTCGGCGCGATGCCGATCCGCAGCGTTCCCGCCTGTCCTCGCCCCACCTGACGGGCGCGCTGGCGCGCCACGTCGAGATCCTGGAACAATCGCTCCACATCGGCGAAAAATTGACGACCGGCTGGCGTCAGCGTCATGCCCCGGGGATGTCTGGTGAACAGTGCGACGCCCAGTTCGGCTTCGAGATCCTTGAGCTGGCGGGTCAACGCCGGCTGCGCCACACGAAGCTCCCGCGCCGCCTTGGCAACACCGCCGGAGCGGGCGGTCGCGCAGAAATAGCGGAGATGCCGCAGCTCCATGCCGAATCGCCCCACACCTATCGTTAATAAGTATAGCTAACAGAGTAACATGGTATTGGTTGGATATCGATCATCGTCGTAACGTTGATCCTGGCCGCCAAGCGGAGGGCGGACGCTTCCCGGGAAAGCGCACCCGATCCATCCATCCCATGCGATCCGAATAGTTTGTGGAGACGAGAATGGAATCAGCGGCAATCATCGACAGCAGCTCCGTTCGTCCGACCAGCATGAGCAGCAGAGCCATTGCCGCTGCCACCGTGGGAAATTTGTTGGAGATTTATGATTTTATCGCCTACGGCATGTTTGCCGTGCCGATTTCCAAGGCCTTTTTTCCCGCTGGCAACGACTATGTCGCCCTGATCTTGACCTTTGTCACCTTCGGCATGGGATTTCTGGCCCGCCCCTTGGGCGCCTTCGTCATCGGCGCCTATGCCGACCGGCACGGACGAAAAGGCGCCTTAAGCGTGACAATCCTGATGATGGCCGCCGGCACGGCCGGCATCGCTTTTTGCCCGACCTATCAGAGCATCGGACTGGCGGCGCCCATTCTGGTGACCTTGGGCCGCATCCTGCAGGGATTCTCCGCCGGTGGCGAAGTCGGCGGCGCGGTCGCCACCCTGATCGAAAACGCGCCTCCGAAGCGACGCGGCTTTTATTCGGCGCTTCAACAGATGTCGCAGGGCTGCGCCGTCATGGCGACCGGCATCGTCGGTGTCGGCATCACCCAATTGTTCTCACAAGAGGACATCATGAACGGTTACTGGCGGATCGCCTTCATGATCGGACTGCTGATCGCCCCGGTCGGCTTCTACATCCGGTCGCGCGTCGACGAAACGCCGGAATTTCTCTCCATAAAAACAAAAGCGCATGACGCTCGCATCCTCAAGCTTATTGTTGAAAATATTTGGCCGATTATTCTCGGTGTTTTCATCATGGTGTTGTGGACAATCGCCACATATGTCTCCAATTACTTCACGACCTATGCCGTTCGTGAAATACATCTCAGCCTTCAGCAAAGTTACATCGGGCAGATTTCTTACGGACTCACCATGCTGATCGTCTGTCCGCTGTCCGGACGCTTGAGCGACGCCATCGGCCGGCTGCGCTGCCTGTTGTTCGGCGCCATCGGCATCGGCGTCGTCGCCTATCCGACCTTCTGGTATCTCATTCATCATCCGACCCTGGCCAGCCTCTGCATTGCGCAGGTCGTCATCGCGATTTTTCTGGCGCTTTACGCCAGCACCGCCTCGACGGTGCTGGGCGAGCTTTTCCCAACGGCGATCCGCGCCACCGGCGTCTCTCTCGCCTACTCCTTCGGCGTGACGATTTTCGGCGGCTTCACCCCGGTCTTCGTGACGGCGCTGTTGGGCTATACCGGCGACAAATTGTCGATCGCCTACTATCTGATCGGCGCCGCCCTGTTCAGCGCGCTCCCCATCCTTCTCATGCAACGCCGTGGCGCGCGCGAAGCGGTGTCTTAAGCCCTTGACCATCCAATGAGCGAATCACCAAACGAGCCCATCATGAACGCATCCCTCACCGCCGTGGCCTCGCTGGCGACACGGCAGCTTCTGGAAACGCTGGTCCAATTCGACACCACCAGCCGAAACTCGAATTTAGAGCTGATCGATTTCGTCTCCGGCTTCCTGCGGAAGATCGGCGTGCGATCGGACTACAGCTATGACCGGGATCGTCGGAAAGCCAATTTGTTCGCCACCATCGGCGAGGGTCCGCGTCCCGGATTGATTCTATCCGGTCATACCGACGTGGTGCCGGTGGATGGCCAAAGCTGGAGCACCGATCCGTTCCGGCTGGAAGAACGCGACGGCCGTTTCTACGGCCGGGGCACCTGCGACATGAAAGGCTTTATCGCCGTGATCTTGGGCAAAGCCGCGGCCATCCAACGGGCCGGCCTGCCGACGCCGATCCATTTGGCTCTATCCTATGACGAAGAAGTCGGATGCCTGGGAGTGCGTCCGCTCATCGCCTCGCTCGGCGAACGCGGACTCCAGGTGCGGGGCTGCATCGTCGGCGAGCCAACGTCGATGAGTCCGGTCAACGGGCACAAGGGCAAACGGGGATATCGCGCCTGCGTGACCGGCAAGTCGGCCCATTCGTCGGTTCTTCCCTTGGGCGTCAACGCCATCGAACATGCCGCCGATTTGATCCTGCATCTGCGGGCGATGGCGGAAACTCTTGAGCATGCCGAGACCGACGCCGCCTTCGACGTGCCCTATACGACCTTAACCACCACCCTCATCTCCGGGGGAATCGCCACCAACACGATCCCGGCGGACTGCGGCTTCAGCTTCGAATACCGCTTTCTGCCCGATGCCGACCCCGACAAGATCCTCGCCGACATCCGCCATTATATCGCGACCCAGATCGAACCCCGGATGCACCGGGGCGACCCGGCGACGGGAATAGACTTGCGCGAAATCATCGCCTATCCGCCGTTGAAGGACTCGCCGGCCGACCTGCTCGCCCAGGTCTGCCGCTGGAGCGGCGGCGAGCCCCCCCGAAAGACCGCCTTCGGCACCGAAGCCGGCTTGTTCGCCGAAGCCGGTTATCCGTCGATCGTCTGTGGACCGGGCAATATTCGCCAAGCCCACCGCCCCGACGAATATGTGGAGATCGAACAACTGGTCAAATGCGAACGCTTCATCGACGGCTTGATCGCCGATTTATCTATTGAAGTCCCTAAATGAGCGCTTCCAATTGCGAGAGCCAAGCGCCGAATCGGGGACATGCAGCTCGGATAACCGGAAGGGTCAGACGAGTTGCCAGTTGAGGGCCATGGAGTGTCTTCGTACCTTTCGAATAGCGCTGAAGAGCTGGCGCATGTTTTTCTGTCCAAGCCTCCAGCCGCTTAGACGGCGCAGTGACGGGGTTATCATTAACCTGTTCCGGCGATCCGGCATGACTGACCGCTGCGCGAATGAGATTTTGCAACGGCTCGGCTTGGAAGTAGTCCGCAGCAACAACAGCGTCAGACAACAATAGCGCCTCAAATTCGTGGAGCTGCACATAACTGATGAAGTTGGCGGGCTGGCCAAGAATGGACGTTATGCGCGCCTCCAGCCCGTCGGCCGTTTCGCCCTCTTTTTTGTCCTCGAAGCCATAGAAATCATAAAATGAGGTAACGGCACCATCCGAGTAACCCCTCAGCAGACTGCGGAGTTCGTTGGCCACCCTATTGACGTTAATGCCGCCGCCTTTTGCCTTTTTTCCACTGGCACTACGGCTCGTCGAAACAATTACAGCCTTGGCAAAGACGTCAAAATTTGCCAAATGCGGAGCGAGCAAATCCTTAACAAACCGTTCTTCCGTCTGCCCCTCAACGGAAATTCCTAGCCGGACGCTCACGGCCGCCCACCAATCAAATTCTTCTCCCAGATCTCACCCATAGCGAATTCGTCCATCCAAGGCCTCACCTCATCCTCGGTAAGCCGACGGAACCGGGATGCGTCTTCGTCCCGATCGACAACGACGAAATCTTCCCAACCAAAATGGTTGGCAAAGGCGGGGGATTGCGTCGCCGCGATGATCTGCACCGCGGGCGCCACCTGATGCATAAGAGCGGCAAGCTGAGCAATCGCGGCGGGGTGAAGGCCCAGTTCGGGTTCATCGAGCACGATTGTCGAGGGTGGCTCGGGTTGGAGAAGCAAGGCCGAAAGCGCAATAAATCGCAGCGTGCCATCGGACAAATCGCTCACATCAAAAAGTTCTTCGCGCCCCACATGACGCCACCGAAGACGAATCAATTCCTTATTCAGCGCTTCAGGCCTTAAAACGAACGCACCGATGAAAGGTGCGACTTGGCGAACGGTATCGAGGAGAAGTCCGAACGCATCGGGATGTTGTTCCTGCAAAAAATACAGAAAAGCCGGCAGATTACCACCATTGGCGGCCAGTCTTTCCGGTTCTGTCAGAGACGCGCTGCTCCGTAACGGAGCGTGTTCCGACGTATCGTGAAAATGGTAGACTCGCCAGTTCTCAATCGCGTCACAAATGAAAGGCGGAATGCGGCCCCCTCGCTTTGTACGCCGAAGCTGTGTTTCAATTTGGTTTGGGACATTGATCCACTTTTTTGTCCCCATGTACGCGCACCATTCCTCTGTAAAGGTGAGCGTGCCTTCGGACGTCGGCTCTAACGTTGCCTTGTATTCATTGACATCAGATTGAAAATAGAGCTCGATTTTATCGGTGATTTTTGAACCAAAATATAATATTTTATTCAGACCACCTTGCTTTATCACATAATCTTGCAATTCTTCCCGCGCTAGGCGCGGCAATAACCGAAATAGACTGACAAAATTACTTTTTCCAGCGCCATTTTGTCCAATAACGATATTTATTTCGCGCAAATCCAGGCTTTCTATTTCATAAATAGATTTATATCCTTTGACGGTTAGAGTCTGAAGCTTACCGAACTTGTTCTGCATGGGCCCCTCGGATGCACCGCTTCTATGCGCGACACATACTCTGATAACAGGGTTTACGCTTCCGCAAAAGCTCACCCAGGATTCAGCATGGAATCTTGTAGCCTCCTCCGTGGCGTCAATGAACTATGGCGCACACCATCAGGATGGTCGAATCTCTTCATAATTTTGCACACTCAATATCGATCGGCGTAAAAATTGAAGGAAGCGGAATGGGACCTAGCCTATCAGGTACGTCGTTCCCAACCAAATCCCTATAAACGACGTCGTTCCTTCTGATCGAATTGACCGCCATGATCGTTTTACCAGACACAAAGAAGTTCCCCGCATCATGATCGATAGCGCCACCCTGACGGTGTTCGCCGCCGCGTCGCTGGCCCTGGCGCTCACCCCCGGGCCCGACATGTTGTTGTTCACCAGCCGGACCATCGCCCAGGGGCGGGGCGCCGGATTCGCAGCACTTGGCGGCGCTTTGCTCGGCTGTCTCTGCCACGCGATGGCGGCCGGCCTGGGCCTGTCCCGGCTTTTCATCGTCGTGCCCATGGCCTTCGACGTGGTTCGTCTGGCCGGTGCCGGCTATCTTCTCATCCTCGCCTGGAAAACCCTGCGCGCCCGCCCGGCGTCCGCCGACGGGGACGCGGTCACGCCGGACTCGCTGTGGGCGGTGGCGCGGCAAGGGCTTTTGACCAATCTGCTCAATCCGAAGGTCGCCCTGTTCATGCTGGCCCTGCTGCCGCAGTTCATGCGGCCCGAAGAGGGCGGACTGATCGGACAGGTGGCCGTGTTGTCGGCGATCCAACTGGGCATCGGGGCGGCGGTGAATATCGTCGTGATCGTCGCCGCGTCGCGGGTCGCCCGCTGGATCGGCGCCCATCTCGCCGGACGGACGCGCTGGGCGCGGGCGCCGAACCTCCTGCTCTCCGGCGTCTTCGCCGGGCTGGCGCTCCGCCTGGCCTGGACGGGGCAACGCTGACCGATCCGGATCAGGCAATGCCGCAGAGACCGGGCAAGGCCGCCAGCGTCCGCTCGTGGACAAGCGGCGGCGGCACCGCCTCCGGTCTCACCATGCCGATCCGGTCGTGCCAATAGGTCGGCATGCCGAGAGCCGCCGTTCCGATCAGATCATAGGCCGAACCGGCAACGAACAGACAGCGCTCCGGCGCCACGCCCAGTGCGGCGAGAGCCTGGCGATAGGGCCTGGGATCGGGTTTGTAGAAACCGGCATCCTCGGCGGTGACGACGGCGGCGAACGGAGCGCCGACGCACCGGGCGGCAAGGAGTCCCAGCCGGCGCGAGCAATTGGTCACGACACCGAGCGGAAGGCCGGCCTGACCGAGCGCCTGCAATGTGGGGCCGACGTCCGGCCAGGGCGCCAGCTCGCCGTAACAGGCGTCCAGCCGCCCGGCGAGCGACCGGTCCAGCCCCGCGGCCGCGGCCGCCTCGGCAACCAGATCGCCGTAGGGGCGATAGGCCCCCGTCTCATAAGTGAGAGCGAGATAGGCGCTGCGCCAGCGGCGCCCGGCGTCCGGATGTCCCGCCACCCGATTCCACAAGGACCAACTGTCCAGCAACGCCGTCAGCAAATCGAACAGCACCGCGTCATACCGCGCCATGATCATTCCCCTTTCTCGTCGCTACGGCACCGCCCGCCAGAGCGATGGCATCGATCTCCACCAGATAGCCGTGGTGCAGCGCCGGCACCGGCACAACGGAGCGCGCGGGACGGGCGTCACCGAACAGCTCCGCGTACATGCGGTTGAAGGCCGGCCAGTGGTCGACCCCGACAATATAGGCCGTCACCTTCAGGACCCGGTCGAACCCGCTTCCGGCGGCGATCAGGATTTCCTGGAGATTGGCCAGCGCTTGGGCAGCCTGCTCGTCAAACGGACGATCGACGGTGTCTCCGCCATCCGGACGTACGGGCAATTGCCCCGAAACGAACAGCAGGTCGCTCCAGGCGGTGGCCTGGGAATAATGTCCGGCGGGACTGGGCGCCGATGGCGTCAGGATGCGGTCGATCTCGGGATTTTCAGGTCGTTCCATGTCTCACCAGCCATTGATGCGGGGCCAGATCGCGGCGATGCCGCCGTCGGGCGCCAGGACGTGATAGCCATCATATTGCGCCGCGGTGGCGCAAGCATGATTGGGCAGAATGCGCAGCTTTGATCCCAGCGGCAGATCCGGTAACGCGCCGGCGGATCCCGGCCGGACGCCGATGATGCCGTGCTCCTGATTGGCGTCGAGGAGAAGGAGGTCCGGATAAGGCGAACCGTCCGCCGCGCAGACCACACCGTAACCCTGGTCGATCGCTTGCCGGCTGGTGCCGCGATCCCGCGACAGCGCCATCCAGCCAGCGTCGACGATGATCCAGCCTTTGCCCGGTTGACGGCCGATCACCGTCGCCAGAACCGAAAGAGCAATATCGTCGATGCGACAGGCGCCGATCCCCGCCTGCACGAGGTCGCCGAACATGAAGACGCCGGCTCTGAGTTCGGTCACTCCGGTGAGATCCCTGGCGAAGGTGGCGGTCGGCGTCGACCCGACGCTGACCACCGGACAGGGCAATCCGGCGGCGCGCAAAACAGCCGCACAATCGACCACGGCGTCGCGTTCAACGGCGGCTGCGGCCTCGATGTCCTGGGGGCGAGACAGGGTGTAACTGCCGCCGGCATGGGCGAGCACGCCGCGCAACGCGGCCGCGCCCTGATGGAGGACCTG
>DATNIV010000444.1:0-3216 GCA_035604255.1 Telmatospirillum sp.
TTGGCGCGCAAATCGAGATAGGCGCCATTGGTGGCGATTACGTCCGCCTCGTTGAGTATGGCTTCGCCGCAGCCACAATACCATCCGGGTTGTTCCACCTCGACCGCCAGTCCCTTGTATTCGATCCGATCCGGCCGAGTATCACGGACCATGGCTCCTCCGCAGGTCGGACAGGATCGCTCGCTGGCATTGGGTGCCGTCTGTTCCTTCCGCTTGTTCGACATGACTCATTTTTCCTTGAACGACAGAAGGGTGAACTCGCAGACCACGCCGGCAGTGAATTTTATATAAAGCAACAGGCCTTCGTGGTGCAGATGATAGACGTCTTGCCAAACCCGATGATCCGCCAGAGATGTCATCGACTTATAGAACTGCCGTCGGTTCATCAAGGCGATGGCGGCTTTCATATCGGCGATATCGAACCCGAGAGCCTGCGCTGTCCTCACTGCGGTTCGCGTGAAATCCGCGCGGCCCTCGGCAACTGCCGCCTTGAACGCCTCGACATCATAGGTTGGCGTGCGCTTATCCATGACAAAGTGGTACCATAATGGTGTCGTTTCAAGAAGCAAATTTATGCTTTATCGGAGCAGAGCGTATCGGTCAACTGCCCGCTGAAACTTCGCCTCCATGGCGCGCGGATTCTTGCTGGCGTAGCGAATGATATCGGCGACCAACTGTTCCAAGACGGTTGGCAGTTCGGAAATATCGTGGCCGAGCAGATGGGTGAAGGACGCCACCAAGCCGGGAAACAGTTTGGTGAACCGTTCGATGGCGTCCGCTCGCAAGCCCTCGATGACCTTGCCGCGCGTCACCGGGGATTTATAAGGGGCAAGCGCCTCGTCCGCCGCCGCCAGACAGGCCGTCCACAACGGATGCGATGGCCAGCGTGACGCCTGACTGTCGTTGGTCGGTTCGGCGTAACGAATGGCGTTCAGCGTGCTTTCGATGACGGCTCCGGCGATTCGCTCCAGATTCCCGAAGCTCCGCAGATTCCAATTATCCAATTCGGCTTTACCGGCGCGGACTTCGACGCGCCAAACCTCGCCGTCATAGTGGGCCGGATCCAACTTCCAATAATCCCACCAGAAGGGCTTTGCGTGGGCGACGATTTCGCGGGTCTTGTCGTACAGGATCACTTGGCGACCGGGCATTTTGCCGATGGTCAGCGATTCGATGCGTTTGCCCCGGTTGACCGTTTCGCCCTGCCAGCTTCGATGCACTCGCCGCGTCGTGTGGCTGTGACAGACGATATGCTCGGGGTCGGGTTGAAACCAGGGCAGGGCGAAGTCGATGCAGAAATCGAAACGGCTGATTCGTTCTTCCGGCATGCCGTCGCATGGCCCGAAGGCTCCCACATCGGACAGAAAGGTCAGGAGTTGCGCTTTGGCTCCCCGATAGCCGCCATCGGCTAGGGCCAGACTCTTGACCGACGCGCGGATATTCCATCGTTCCGAATCGGTATTGTCGGCCACGGACCAAATCGCACCGAAAGGGCCGGTGTCGAAGCGAAAGGCGTAACCGCCGCGCATGCCGGTTTCGGCGATATGGACAGGAATCCGTTTTGGGCCGAGGAGGACGAGGGCGTCTTCCCGTTGTTCCTGCGCCTTGGCCTTGCCGGCTGTCAGCACCTTCAAGACATGGGCCGGCATCGCGCCTTTGAACGAGACATCCAGGCCATCGAAATTCCGATAGAGAAGTTGCATGCTCTACTCCAATGGGGTTCTAGGGGGGCGTGTTACAGGGACGCCCCCCAAGGCTTTGCCTTGGTTAAAATCTGCCCTCAGTCGCCGGGCGGACGCATCCGCGTCCTTGGCTTTCGTGCGAACGGTCGCGCGGGCGCTCAATGCGCCACCGCGTTGAAAGCTGCTGTGGAACGAGCGGTCATCGCGCGTTCGGACGAATTCAAGCCATGGGCGATGGGGCGGGCTGGCGGCTGTCGCCGCCAGCGCCGGAAACCTCCGCTCGCGCGGAGCCTCCCCCGGCGCTGGCGTCGCCCGCCGCGTGTTCCGGTTCGGTTTTGCTCCGCAAGGAATTAAGTCCGCTCGCCGCTGGGCAGGGGTGCAGATCCATAACGGACCTGCACCCGCAATCGAGCATGGGCATCGACCGTGGCCTCAAGACTCTTCCACCCACGCCGACCGGCGCGGGTCCCTGCGAAGAGCCTTGACCCCACGATGAGGCTCATCACCTGACGGATTGGAGGCGCTGGTCGAATCGGCGGTGCTGGAAGCCATGCGGCCATTGGCCCAGGCGTTGAGATCGCGGCGGCGATAACGGATGGAGCGCCGCGAGACGCGGACAAAGCGGGGGCCGCCACCGCGCAGCCGCCAGTTTTGCAGGGCCCGAACCGAATAGCCGAGATAGTCGGCGGCTTCCGGTTCACGAATCAGCCGGTCCAGATGATCCGGGTCGGCGTTTGTTTTGTCGTCTTGCATGGTGTGACCTCATCGTCGTTGTTGATGACGGAGCCACGCTGGCAAAACGCCGGATTGCGAAAAATCTCGATAAAATGACCGGCCTTTTATCGTTTCTCGGAAGGTTTTGCGGACGCTTTCTCGTCGGCGAACAGGCGGCCAACGGCTTTATAGATGGCGTCCTCGCTCAAGCCCTTGTCGCTGTCGTCACCCAGGATTTCCTTGGCGGCGGCGCGGATAGCCGCGACGTGATCGGTGAAATTGAGCGTGTAGTCCTTGGTGATTTGCTCGTAAGCGGCGTGGATGGTCTCGGCTTTCGACGGACGGCCACTTTTCCGACCGGCAACTGGGCCGTGTTCCGTCTGCTCCTCTTTCGGCTTTTCCCAGCTTTCCGGAATATCTTCAGTTTTCGCGAAAAGGAGGGATTGGTAGCGAGAATTGCCTAGGGGTTTTCCGCGATTGGAAAATCTGATGCGTGATGACCAAAGAGTTTGCGGAACGATCTCGCGGACCATCGGTTCTCTTTTCGGGTTCAACCCCGATGCCACAAGCCGGCCAGCCCGCAGGTCATCCAGCATTCGTTTCCAGGCAATCTTCGCGGCATGCTTCGAGGTGATTTCAGCCGCTCTCGCCTTTATCGCCGCCAGCAAAGCCTCAACCACCCATTCCAATATCTTTCGGAGGGAATCGTGGCCAGGAACGTGGCCAAAGATGGCGTCGAAGTCCTCGACTTCCTTTTTCGTGCCAATATTTTTCACGATATCGGGTGGACCGAAAGCCATGATGGCATCCTCAAAGGAAA
>DATNIV010000445.1:0-8586 GCA_035604255.1 Telmatospirillum sp.
CAATCGATCCTGAGTAAACTGGATAAGGTACCTTTCGATACTCTGGGGCAGGACGCCCATCGCGCCCTGGTCAGCCTGGACGCCGGCCTGAAACGGATTGACACGCTGGCGCGGCATGCCGACAGCGATATGATGCCGGAAATTCGCGACAGTCTGCGGGAGATGCGCCGGACGATGGAAGCGACGCAGGCCTCGCTGGCGGAAGACTCGCCTTTGCAACAAGATACACGTCAGGCCTTGCGAGGCGTAGCGGACGCCACGCGCGCACTGAAAGCCCTGGCCGACAGTCTGAACCGTCACCCTGAGTCCCTGGTGCGCGGTAAGAAGGGAGTGGATCAATGAAGCCCATCTGGATCTGTCCGCTGGCCTTCGTTCTGGCGATCGCTTTGAACGGTTGCAGCACGTCGGTGCCGCCCCGTTATCACGGATTGACCGGGGCAGCGCCGTCGCAGCCGTCGGGAAGCGCCCGGTTGCTGGTGGAAATCCTGCCGGTGGCTGTGCCGGAGCGTTTGAACCGTGAGGAAATGGTGCTGACCGGCGTGGCGGGGCAACTCGACGTTCGCGACACGGATCATTGGGCGGCGCCGTTGTCGGATGAGATTCGCCAGGTTCTGACCGACAGCCTGTGGGGGTATCTGCGGGCGTCCGATGTCTATTTGTCGCCAGTCGCGCCCGGTGTCGGCGGGCTCGCCCAATATCGCTTGGCGTTGCGGGTCGAACGGTTCGAGGCCGTGCCGGGACAACGCGCCGCCGTCGAGGGCTCGTGGACGGTTCGATTGTTACCCCAGGGATACCCGACGACCTGCCGCGCCAATATCACGGTTCCCCTGCCGGCGCTGACCCCTGACGCGGCGGCGGCGGCCCTCTCCACGGCGACCGGCCAACTGGCCCGGCAGGTGGCCGACAGCATTGGCCGCATGGACCAGGGGCTGGCATCGGTCTGCCCATCGGAAGGATCGTAATCGGTGTCATGATGGTGTGACGCTTTTCTGACGAGGACCGTGACCCGAGGGGCGATTTCGGCTATTCTGAGACAGTAGGATTTGCCCCACGGTTGCGTGGGTGAAGGGGGGAGCAATGACCTCCGTACTTTTCCTCGCCATGCTTTTGGCTCTCGCCTTCGGGGCCGGCTGTTTTGGCCTCGCCTGTCTGTTGAAGATCCGTGAAAGTCGTCGGCGCGTGGTTTTCTTCGCCGGTTGTCTGCTGGGTTTTTGGGGGGGCTGTGTCGGCCTGTTGGCCGATCAAATCGGCGCCCTGTTCGTCAATTTACAGATCGGTATGGAGGAAAGCGTGAACAATGCCTTCCTCCAGCATTGGCGGACATCGGGGCGCGAGGCGTCGGGCGCCGATGCCGCCACGTTCCGCATGTCGTCACGGCTGTGCACGGCCCAGGACCTGGCATCAAGCCATGTGCGCGACTGTAGCCTGGCGCTGGGCGTCAACAGCGCATCGGTTTGCCGGCAATGGGTCCTCTATGTGCCGCTTTTCCTTCCCTATCTGCGCCCCTGTCCGGCGTTACGCACCAATGCCGAAATCTTGAACAATGTGATGGCCAGGGAGGTTTTGATCGATGCGATCAACCGGCCTTGCAGTTTTGTGCCGGCCGCGCAGGACTATGAGACGAGAAGCATACGCAAAGCCTTGCGCTGCGACGATGCGCAAAGCGACGATAACGTGCTGCTGATCGTCGATCAAACGGGCGGCGCCAAAACCTTGGTGATGCATCGCGGGAGTGCCCGACTGCCGTGATCTGGCGGGAGCGTGGGAAATACAGAATCCTGTTCGATCCGCGTTCCTCGGCGCATCTGTGTTATCCATCCGCCAGCGGCTCGTAATAGGCCGGAGGGAAGCCGGCGTGGTCGCGGGCCTGTCGGTTGAACGGTGCTTTCAGGCCCTTGGTGAAATGCGCGCGGACGATCGCCTGATAATGCCGTGCGGGATCCAGATCGGCCGCTTTGCAAAGATGGTCGAACCAGCGCACGCCCGTTGCGACATGGGCAATCTCATCGTTCAGGATGCCGTTCAGAACCGTGACGATGGCTGTTTCCCCCATCTCTCTCAGTCGCGCGATGGTCGCCGGCGCGGTATCCAGCGCGCGGGCTTCCAGTGTCATCGGAACAATCGCCAAGCGGGCCAATAGATCGTCGGACGTCTTTTGTGCCGCCTCCCAGAGACCGTCATGGGCGGGCAAGGCGCCGTAATGGGATCCCAGATCGCGGAGCAGGCTTTCCAGGCCGGTGAAATGTCGCCCTTCTTCTTCGGCGACGGTGATCCAGTCGTCGAAGAAGGCCCTTGGCAGAGCGGACGCGGCGAAGCGGGCGACCATGTCGCAGGCCAGATCGATGGCGTTCAGTTCGATGTGGGCAAGCGCATGCAGCATGGCGATTTTGCCGTCCATGCCGCCCAGACGCCGTTTGGGCATCTTGTTGGGTGGAAGCGTCAGTGGTCGGGACGGTCGGGCCGGACGATCCGGAGGGAGGGCTGTTCCCAGAGCGCCGATGGCGCCGGAGCGCCAATTTACCGCCGCCACCGTTGTCAGCCTGACTTTTTCCGCCGGTTCGGCGGCGCTTAGCGTGGCCAGGACGGCTTCGGTCAGGCTGACGGCGGCACTCACAATGTCTTCACGTCGTCCAGAACCTGGGCGGCATGGCCGGCAACCTTGACCTTGCGCCAGATTTTCCGCACCACCCCATTCTCATCGATCAGGAAGGTCGAGCGTTCGATTCCCATGTATTTTTTGCCATAGTTGATTTTCTCGACCCACACGCCGAAGTCCTCGCAGACCTTGCCGTCGATGTCCGAGACCAAAGTGAATCCCAGGTCGAATTTGGCTTTGAACTTGTCATGACTTTTCGGATCGTCCTTGGAAATGCCGAGGATGGCGGCATTGGCGCCGGAAAAATCCGGAAGGGCCGCCTGGAAGTCACAGGCTTCGGTGGTACAACCCGGTGTGTTGTCCTTCGGATAGAAATAGACGATCACCTTCCGTCCCTTGAGCGACGATAGCGTGAGCGTTCCGCCGCCGTCGGTGGGTAAAGTGAAATCCGGGGCGTTCGAACCGACGTCGATGGTCATGAATGGGTCTCCTTAAAATATTATCGGTCACGAGGAGCGATCTCCCAGGGCAGCGCGTAAAGCCCGGACGGGTTGCTCGATCAATTGGTCGTAATGACCGAGAACCTGCTGGGCCCGCTCGGCCATGAGGACACGCAGACCCTCGAAATGGGTACTGCCGGTCGCTCGTACCAGCACATCTTTTAATCGTCCCGGCGCGGCGTCCTCTTTGAAGCCGCCTTGGATGGTCTGGCGCAGTACTTGCTGGATGGCAGACCAAAGGCGAAGCGCTTCGCGGAGCTGGTCCGCTTGGCTCCCCGTCAGCAGATCCAATCTGTCGGCTTCGGCAAGGACATCGTCGGTGTTGGTGAGAATCAGCGAGGGGTGCTCCGCTGCCCAGCGCAACTGCAGATATTGGGCGATAAATTCGATATCGATCAGGCCACCGCGGAGATGCTTCACGTCCCAAGGGGAATCGGCCTTGTGCTCGCGGGCGATTCGTTGGCGCATGTCGGCGACGTCGATCAGCAGTTTGACCGGATCGCGCCGGTCTTGCAGCGTTTGGTGAATGATCGCCTCGATGGCGCTTCGCAGGGAGGCGTTGCCTGTAATGACGCGGGCGCGCGTCAATGCCATATGTTCCCAGGTCCAGGCCATGTTGGCGTGATATTGGGTAAAGGCGGCGAGGCTGGTGGCGATCGGTCCGGCGTTGCCGGAGGGACGCAGCCGCATGTCGACTTCGTAGAGCGCGCCTTCACCGGTTTTGACGGTCAGTGCATTGATGACCCGCTGGGTGAGTCTGGCGAAATAGGCGCTGGGAGAGAGCGACTTGACGCCATCCGAGGAATCGAGATCGTCCTCCATGTCATAGACCAGGATCAGATCGAGATCCGAGGTCGCCGTCATTTCACGGCTGCCCATCTTCCCCATGGCGACGATGGCCATGCCGCGGCCGGGAAGATGCCCGTGCTGCAAGGCGAACTCGGCTTCGACCCGAGGCTGCAAAGCTCTCAGCGTGGCGTCGGCGAGGTCGGACAGGTGACGCCCGGCTTGTGGCGGATCGAGCAGATTGCGAAGAGTTTGTAACCCGACGCGGAATTTTTGCTCGTTGGTCCAACGTCGCGCGATATCGAGCATTTCCTGATAATCGTCGGCTTGGTCGAGGGCGAGATTGAGCTCTTCGACCAGATCGTCCCGGCCTGGCGGTGGGTCGAAGAATCCGCTTGAGAGCACGCTGTCGAGCAAGGTCGTGTTGGCGGAAAGCCGTTCCGCCAGACGCGGGGCGTCCCCCATGATTTCGGCGACCAGATCGAGCAGGCTGGGGTTGGCCGCGAACAGGGCGAACAACGGTACTCCGGCTGGGAGACGGGATAGAAAATCGTCAAAGCGATGGAAGGCGGCGTCCGGATCGGCTGTGCGGGCCAAAGCCGCCAGCAGCGCCGGAGTCAATTCCGTCAACATTTCGCGGGCTCGCGTGCTGCGCGTCGCGCGTACGCGGCCATGATGCCAGCCGCGAATTTGCGCGCAGACCATCGATGCCTCGGTAAAGCCGAGGGCGGTGATGGTTTTCAGCGTTTCGGGGTCGTTTTCGCCGCCGGTGAACACCAGATTGCCTCCGGCCGAGAGCGGCGGCGCATCCTCGAAGAGCCGGGCATAATGCGTCTCCACGATCCGCAGTACTTTGGTCAGGGCCTCGGCGAACGGTTCCACCCCGTCGAAGCCCAGGAAAATGGCCACGGCCAATAGTTTTTTGGGATCGTCGGGCAGCGTTTGCGTTTGTTTGTCGTCGACCATCTGCAAACGATGCTCAAGCCGGCGCAAGAATTCATAGGCGTCGATCATCTCATTGGCGACGACGGGATCCACATGTCCGGCGGTGGACAGGGCGAGCAGGGCATCGGTGGTCTGCGAAATGCGCAGTCGGGTCTCGCGGCCTCCCCAGATCAATTGTTGCGTTTGGGCGAAGAATTCAATCTCGCGGATACCACCACGGCCCAGCTTGATATTGTGGCCGGCGACGGCGATTCGGTCGCCGCCGCGGTGAGCGTTGATTTGTCTCTTGATCGAGTGAATGTCTTGAATGGCGGCGAAATCCAGATGGCGTCGCCAGATGAAGGGGCGCAGAAAACTGATGAACGCCTGGCCGGCCTCCCGGTCTCCGGCCACCGGCCGGGCCTTGATCATCGCGGCGCGCTCCCAGTTTTGGCCAAATCCCTCGTAATAGATTTCAGCGGCTTCCAGCGAGATGGCGAGCGGCGTCGAGCCGGGGTCGGGACGAAGGCGCAGATCGGTCCGGAAGACGTAACCCTCCGGGGTCCATTCTTCCATCAGACGGACCAGATCCCGGGCCAGGCGGACGAAGAACTCCTGCACCGAACGTCGTCCGCGGTACTCCACTTTGGTCTCGTCATAGAGAACGATCAGATCGATATCGCTGGAATAATTCAGTTCATGCGCGCCGAGTTTCCCCATGCCCAGGACGATCAGACCGCATCCCTTTGCCGGGATGTCCGGGTCAGGCAGGATGATTTCGCAGGCCAGGTGGGCTCGGCGCAACAGATGGTTCGCCGCCAGAGACAACACCGTATCGGCGAGTTCCGACAAGGCGCCGGTGATTTCGTCGAGAGACCAAAGACCGGCGATATCGGCCAGACCGATGAGCAAGGAAGCGCGGCGCTTGGCGATTCGCAGGAGGCTCATGACAGCGGTGGTGCCGTCGGTCTCTTCGGTCGTTTTCGCGAGCTCGGCGAGCAAGGCGGGAAAGAGCGTGTCGGGCCCTTCGCTCAGCAGACGCCGGAAGAAGGCCGCCTCTCTCGTCAGGCAATGGGCAAGATAGGGACTGTTGCCGAAAATCGCGTCCGCCAAGCGACGTCGGTCCGGATCTTCGGCCAGTGTCCTGACAAAGTTGGCCAGAGCTTCGTCATCGCAAAGCGCCGCGACGTCCAGCCAATGCTCCCAGTTATGTCCGGCCATCACAGGATCGGCAGGCTGGGGCAGACGGCGTGATTTTTCGACAAAGGGCAAGGGATGCGATCCAAATGTTGTAATTTCCTTCAGACTGGTGCAAATCTCGGCCTCAGGTCAAGCTTACAACGGGAGATCGCGAAGGGTGGTGCACGGCACCGTTAGAAGTCTGTTCCAACTTCTCGGCGCCATCGGCATGTCGATCCTGGTCGTTATGGCTTGGTTCGGTTACCGGCTGTCCGAAGGGCCTCTCAGCCTGTCGTTTCTGACTCCCTATATCGAAGACGCGTTGAGCGCTCCGAGCGGTGGGTTTGCCGTCAAGTTGGAACAAACCGTCCTTGCTTGGAATAAAGAGACGCGAACCGTCGAGATTCGCGCCGTGAACGTGCGCGCCTTGGATGCAGACAAAGGGGTGGTCGCGGCGGTCCCCGAACTTCTGATTTCGCTGTCGGGGCCATCGCTGCTGCACGGTCAGATTGCACCCAGAAGTTTGCAATTACGTCATCCCATCATCCGCTTGCGGCGCGATGCCCAAGGACACATCCAATTCGGCATGGGCGATCCCGAGGAAACGGGAGACGAGTCGTTAGCCGTCATTCTTGACGCGTTTCACGTCCTCTTGACGCCTCCGGGTGGTGAAAGCCCGGGTGGACAGTTGCAACGAATAGAGGTCGACGCCGGCGATTTGGTGGTCGAAGATGAGGTGCTGGGGGTCCAATGGCACGCGCCGCGCGCCGATTTGCGGTTTAATCGGGATGAACGGGGCGTTGCCGGCCATGCCCGGATCGATCTGCAGTTGGCGGGCGAGCAGGCGCGGTTCGATGCCGACGGACATTTCAGCAACGCCGAGCAGGCCGTTCACGCGACGTTGTCCTTCGGCGGGATTCGTCCCTCGTTGTTGGCGTCCCTGGCCCCCGGGTTGCCCTTCCTCTCCGGGTTGCATCTTCCCACCGGTGGCACTGTGGCTCTGCGTTATGCCATCGACCAGGGATTGAGCGATGTCCATTTCGATCTGGTGGGCGGTGAAGGCGTCATTGATATGTCTTCGACCCTGGGCGTTTCCTGGCCCGTTCAATCGGTCTCGTTCAAAGGTGCGTTGAGCGGCGGGCTGAACAGGCTGAACGTTGAGGAACTGCGTGCGGACCTTGGCGGGCCGGTGGTTAGTCTCAGCGCCAATGTCGACGATATCGCAGGTGCAACCGTCATCGGTGCCGAGGCGCGTATCGACGAGATGCCGGTCGATGAGTTGAAGGGGCTGTGGCCGCCGGAGGTGGCGCCCAATCCGCGCAGCTGGATTCTTGCCAATTTGTCGGACGGCCGCGTTCGCGTGGCCACGGCCAAGCTGGCCGCCCATCGGTTGGCCGGCCAGGGGTTCGAGGCTCTGACAATCGACCATCTGGGGGGGGAGCTTTCGCTGGAGGGGGTCACCGTCCAATATCTGTACCCCATGCCGGTGGTGAGGAATGTCAGCGGCAGTGCCACATTCGATGCCGATGCCTTCACGATCGACGTCAAGAGCGGCGAGACGACGGGTCTGAACGTCTCCGAGGGCAAAATCATTCTGAGCGGATTGTCGGCGCGCGATCAATTCGCCGACATCACCGTCAAGGTTGCTGGCCCGGTTGCCGACGTGTTGCGCCTGATCGACAATAAGCCGTTGTACTGGGCGCGGGCTCTCGGCGTTGATCCGTCCAAGGTGAAGGGTGACTCGGTCACGACGCTGTTCATGCGCTTTCCCCTGCTGCAGAATCTGAAATTCGATCAGATGAAGGTTCGGGCGCAGGCTCAGGCCAGCCTTTTCGGCCTCCCCGATGTCGCGCTCGGTCTTGATCTGAGCGAGGGGAACTTTGCCATCGACGTCGATCCGAAAGGGTTGGATGTCAGTGGCAAAGGGCTTTTGGGCGGGATTCCGGCCAATATTCGCTGGCGCGAAAACTTCACCAAGGGAAGTCCCTTCCGAAGTCGCTATCAGGTCTCAGGCGTGTTGGGCGACGCCGAACGCAAGATCGTCGGTCTCGACGCCGCCCCCTTTCAGCCGCCGTTCATCAGCGGGCGCGTGCCCGTCGGTCTGACCGCGACCCTGACCGAATCAGGACGTGGCGATTTGGACATTTGGGCCAATTTGACCGAAACGACGATGCAGTTGCCGGGGCTTAACTGGGAAAAGCGCTCAGGCGTCGGTGGGCAGGCGAGCGCCATGTTACGCCTCGCCGACGGTCGTTTGAGCGAGATGCCTCGTTTCGCTCTCGGCAGCACCAATGGTCTCGATGTCGCCGGGCAGGGCAGCTTCGATAATGGGAAGTTGCGCAAGCTTGTCCTCGCGAAAACAAAATTCGGTCGCACCGATGTGCGCGGGACTGTGACATTAAGGGCCGACGATGGACCCGTTTTCGAACTTTCGGGAGGGAGCTTCGACGCCCGCGAAATCGTTTCCGGCATTCCGTCCGATCATCAGACCGACAAGGCGTCGGATGTCCCGAAACAGCATCATGAGGATGCCAAGCGGGACGATCTCCTTCCGCTTGCCATTCAAGCCAAATTTGGGCAGGTCTGGGTTTCCGACGAGGG
>DATNIV010000446.1:0-2760 GCA_035604255.1 Telmatospirillum sp.
GAACGTCTCGTCGGCCGCCGTTTTCTGACCGATGAACGCGTGATCGTCGCCCCGCCCGACATGCCGAGGCCAACGCCGCCAATGGAAGGCCAAGCGTGCGCCGTGAGGGCCGTCTTGCTCAGCGCGACCCCACCGGATGTCGTGTGGCGGATCGGATCGGCAACCCAAACCGATATCGTGCTTGAACCGGAGCCGGTCCTTCGCTTCTCGTCGCTCTTGATGGTTCGCGATGCCGTCCTGGCCAGCGCCGGTGCGGCTTTGCTGCCGAGGCTTCTTGTCGCCGACGATATTGCGGCGGGCCGGCTTGCCTATTGGGGAACCCATAGCGGGCCGCAGGTGGAAATCTGGGCGCTTCAAAGCTCGCGCCGCCTCGTCGGCGCAAAGGTCCGCGCATTCCTGGACATCGTCGAGAGAGCGTTTCCGGAGAAGGTCTTCGTCCCTTCGATCTGAGCGAAGTATAAGCTGTTGCAGATGCTCTGCTGCCAACGCCCGAATGGATCTTTTACCCAATCTCAAAAATCGGGTGCTGCCTGTGGTGAAAACTGACGCTTGGTACCCTGGCGCGGCCGAGCTGGAAGCGTGATGAATGCGGAAATCGAGCCACCTCTACCAAGCGAGCGGCTCTGCTGATAGGACTATGGGAATGTTGAAGCTCTCCTGCCTCTGCGGCCAAGTCCGCATCGAAATCCCAAAGCGACCGGACTTCATCAACGAGTGCAACTGCACGCTTTGTAGCAAGTCTGGCGCACGCTGGGCCTATTTCCATCCGTCGGAAGTCATCGTCGTAGGAACGACAAAGGGATATAGCCGGGAAGACAAGGAAGATCCGGCTGCGGAAATCCATTTCTGTGCAAATTGTGGTGCAACGACATATTTTACTTTGACCGCAAGCGCCGTATCGAAGTTCGGCAACGTCCAGATGGGCGTCAATATGCGTTTGGCGGATGAGAAGGACCTCGCCGGAATAGAATTGCGCTATCCTGACGGACGAGCTTGGTCGGGCAAGGGCGCCTTCGGCTATGTGCAGGAGGCTCGGTTCATTGGCTGATGGGTGGGTTCGATATGAGCACTTTGCGATGAGTGTCGGTCGATCTTGAACGACCGCAGATGGCCCGTTGGAGACGTAGAAGGCTATGAGGCTAACGACCGCTGGCGGCACAGCGGCCGTCAGCCAGGGGTACCCAAACGTCTGGTTTTATCCACTTACGATGCGCTGGCCCGGTCGAGCTCGGCCATGGTCTCGGCGTCGAGGTGAATATCAGGCGCCTTCAACAGATCGCGCAATTGATCGAGGTTGGTCGCGCTGACGATCGGCGCCGTGATCGCCGGCTTGGCCATCAGCCAGGCCAGGGCGATCTGGCCCATCGTCGCGCCCTGCCGGGTTGCCGCCGCGTCCAAAGCCGCCAGAACGCGAAAACCGCGATCGGTGAGATATTCCTTCACTTTGGCGCCACGCGCCCGGTCGGCCAGATCGGCAACGCTGCGATATTTTCCGGTCAGAAAACCCGACGCCAAGGCGTAATAAGGCGCCACGCCCAATCCTTCCGCCTGGCAGAAGGGCGCCAATTCGGCCTCGAAACCCTGGCGATCCATCAGATTATAGCCCGGCTGCAGGCATTCATAGCGCGGCAGGCCGAGACGGGCGCTGACCTCAAGCGCCTGTTTCAGACGAGGGGCGCTGTAGTTCGACGCGCCGATGGTTCGCACCTTGCCCTGCCGGACGAGATCGGCAAAGGTCTGCAGAGACTCCTCCAAGGGAACCGACGGATCATCGGCATGCGCGTAGTAAAGATCGATATAGTCGGTCTGCAACCGCCGCAGCGAATCCTCCACCGCCCGAACGATCCAGGCCGGCGACAACCCTTGATCACCCGACCCCATCAGCTTGCCGACCTTGGTGGCGATGACCACTTTGTCCCGGCCGCCACGCGCCTTGAGCCACTGTCCGATGATGCTTTCCGACTCGCCGCCCTGATGACCGGGAACCCAGGAGGAATACATGTCCGCGGTGTCGATGGCGTTGAACCCCGCCTCGACCAGGGCGTCGAGAATCCGAAAAGACATCGTCTGATCGATCGTCCAACCGAAGACATTTCCGCCGAACATCAGGGGCGGCACCGACAGTCCCGACTGACACAGCACATGCTTGGTCATATTTTTTCTCCCAGTGTTGAAGCGCGAAGCCCCATCAGCAGTTCTTCGGCGAAGTGCGATAGCGTGTCGTCGCGCGCACCCATGATCACAATACGATCGCCCGGCCGGGCCAACGCCAGCAATTTGTCGCCACAGGCGGCGCGTTCGCCGAGCGCGAAGGCGTGGCGTCCCGAGGCCTTCACACCGTCGACGATATCGCGACTGGACACCGCGCGATCGACCGTTCCGCCGAAATAGACCGGATCGGACATGATCAGGACGTCGTCGGCCCGCAATCCCCGGGCGAACCCGTCGATGAAGGCATCCTTCATCAGCCGCAGCGGTCCAAACCCGTGAGGCTGGAACATGACCAGCAACCGCCCGGCAAAGGCGTGAAGAGTCTCCAGGGTGGCGGCGATCTTATCCGGATTATGGGCAAAATCGTCGATCACCGTCACATCCCCGACGGTGCCGACCCGTTCAAGCCGGCGACGGATCCCGTCGAACGAGGACAGGGCGCGGACCGCCTCGTCCAAAGGCACACCCAAGGCGCGGACGGCACCAAGAGCGGCCAGGGCATTCGCCACATTGTGACGTCCCGGAACGCCGAGCCGGCCCGGCAGGCGG
>DATNIV010000447.1:0-3124 GCA_035604255.1 Telmatospirillum sp.
GACTTCGACATCGATTTCTGTCAGGACAATCGGGAAAAGACCATCCATTACGTCCAGCAGAAATACGGCTACGACCATGTCGCGCAGATCATCACTTTCGGTAAGCTGCAAGCGCGCGCCGTCCTGCGCGACGTTGGCCGCGTGCTGCAGATGCCTTACGGGCAGGTTGATCGTCTGTGCAAGCTGGTTCCCAACAATCCTGCCGATCCGGTGACGCTCAAGGACGCCGTTGACAAGGAGCCGTTGCTCAAGGAAATGCAGCAAAATGACGAGCAGGTCGCCCATCTGCTCGATATGGGCATGAAGCTCGAAGGACTCTACCGCCATGCCTCGACTCATGCCGCCGGCGTGGTGATCGGCGATCGTCCGCTAGACGAACTGGTGCCGCTTTACCGCGATCCGCGATCCGACATGCCGGTGACTCAGTTCAACATGAAATGGGTCGAATCGACCGGTTTGATCAAATTCGACTTTCTTGGTCTGAAGACATTGACCGTTCTGCACCGTTGCGTCGACATCATCCGTCGGACGACGGGCAAGCAGATCGATCTGACGGCCATTCCATTGGACGACAAGGCGACCTACGAGATGCTGGGGCGCGGCGAAACGGTCGGCGTGTTCCAGTTGGAAAGTTCGGGCATGCGCGACGTGTTGCGCAAGATGCGCGCCGACTGCTTCGAAGACATCATCGCCGTGGTGGCGCTCTATCGCCCCGGTCCGATGGACAATATTCCCCACTACATCGCCGTTAAGCTCGGCCAAGAGCCGCCTGATTATCTGCATCCGCGCCTGGAAAAGATCCTGAAGGAAACGCACGGGATCATGATCTATCAGGAACAGGTGATGCAGATCGCCCAGGAACTGTCCGGCTACACGTTGGGCGGAGCCGATCTGTTGCGCCGCGCCATGGGCAAAAAGATCCAGGCGGAGATGGATGCCCAACGTAAGATTTTCGTCGATGGCGCGGTGGCCAGGGAGGTCGATCAGACCAAGGCGTCCGAGGTCTTCGATCAGGTCAACAAATTCGCCGGTTACGGATTCAACAAATCACATGCGGCGGCTTATGCCCTGGTGGCCTATCAGACGGCTTGGCTGAAGGCCAATTATCCGGTGGCCTTCATTGCCGCGTCGATGACCTTTGACATGCACAACACCGACAAGCTCAATGTCTTTCGTCAGGAGCTCGATCGCTTGAAGGTGAAGCTCTTGGCCCCCGATGTGAACAAGTCGGGGCCGGATTTCTGGGTGGACGCCGTCGGTGGTGAACTGGTCGTGCGCTACGCTCTGGCGGCTTTGAAGAATGTCGGAGCGGCGGCCATGGCGGCGTTGGTCGCCGAGCGGAAGGCGAAGGGGCCGTTTGTCGATCTTGCCGATTTTTCTCGGCGGATCGACGCCAAGGCGATCAACAAAAGGCAAATGGAAAATCTGGCGAGGGCGGGCGCGTTGGACTGTCTTTGCCGCAATCGGGCTCAACTCTTCGACGGGATCGAGATGGTGTTGCGCGAGGCGCAGGCCGCTGCGGGGGACCGTGAATCGGGGCAATCCAGTCTGTTCGGCGGCGCCGCCACGCCGACGAAACTGGTTTTGCCCAACCGGCCCGATTGGGCTCCGGCCGAGAAGTTGCAAAATGAGTTCGATGCCATCGGATTTTATCTGTCGTCTCATCCGATGGACGCCTATGGCAAGAGCTTGCAACGGCTCGGCGTGCTGAAATCCAACGAACTGGTGCGTCATCTGTCGGCCGGCGGGACCAGCCGCGTCAAGCTGGCGGGCACGCTGAACGCCAAGCAGGAGAGGGTATCCAGCCGCGGCAGCCGCTACGCCTTCCTCAGCTTGTCGGATGCGTCCGGGCTCTTCGAGGTGATGATGTTTTCCGAATTGCTGGCAACGACGCGTGATTTGCTGGAACCCAATACGCCCTTGCTGGTGACCGTCGAGGCGCGGCTTGACGACGAGCAATTGCGCCTGACCGCGCAACAGATCGAAAGCCTCGATCAAGCGGCGGCAAAAGCCGCGGCTGGTCTTAAAATCTTTATTCGCGACTCGTCCGCGTTGGACAGCCTGAAAACCTTGGTTGCCAAGGAGGCGCGTGGTCGCGGCCGGATCGTGCTGGTGGCGCAGACCGAGGAACGAGAGGTCGAGGCATGGCTCGGCGGTGGGTTCGCCTTTTCGCCGGCGATGATTGGAGCGGTCAAGACGATCCCCGGCGTGGTCGAGGTGCAGGAATTGTGACGCGTCTTCTTCGCGATTGTCCCGACGGGTTATCGCGACACTAGGACGGGCGCCGGCATACGGGTCAGGAGCGTTCGGGTCACGCCGCCGAAGATCATCTCGGTCGCCCGTGCGTGACTGTAGGCGCCGATGACGATCAGGTCGGCGCCGAGTTCCGTAGCCTTGGAGCCGATGATGTCGGCAATCGGCGCACCTTTCGAATCCACTTGTTCCAAATCGATGTTGACGCCGTGCCGGGCCAGAGAGGTGGCGATGTCGGCGCCGGGCTCCTCGCCATATTTTTGAGGCGTACGGGTGGGGTCGACGACCAGCACCGTCACCGATTGCGCGGTGCTGAGGATCGGCATGGCATCGGAGATCGCTCGGCGGGCTTCGCGGCTGGCGTTCCAGGCCACCAGCACTTTGTTGCCGATGGTGTCCGCCTTCCAGGTGTCCGGGATGATGAGAATCGGCACGCCGCTTGCGATCAGCAAACGTTCCGCTGTCCAGCTTTCCGGCAAGCCATGCGGCTTGGGGTGGCCAAGGACGACCAGATCGCAATGCAGCGAATTGTGAAGCGCCTCCCCATCGTCATGTCCGCTCCAGATCACGCGGAACTCGGTGCTGATGTCATGCTTGCCGGAAAGCGCCGCGAAGCGCCGGGCGACGGAAAGGCCTTGTTCTTCCTCGGCGGCGCGGCGTCGGGCGATGACGCTGTCGATCGCCTGTTTGCCCATAGCGAAGGAATCGGCCGCGTAGTCGCCGGGTGTGCCCATGATGCCATGAATGCCGATCAGATGCGCACCGAATCGCTGGGCCAGCAAGGCTGCGTATTCGCCGACTTTCCCGCCTTCCGGCGTATCGTTGAGAAAGACGGAGATGTTTTTCCAGGTCGTCGGGGAAGCATTCATCG
>DATNIV010000448.1:0-3893 GCA_035604255.1 Telmatospirillum sp.
GGTCGGCTATGGTTTCGGACCGGTGCGGGTCGAAGGTGAACTTGGGTGGCGCGCCAACGGCGTCGACAAGGTGAAGCAACCGTTCACCAGCGCCGCCGGCAAGGGCAGCCTTGATGCCGCCTCGGCGATGGCCAATGTCTATTACGATTTCGCCACAGGCACGCCCGTCACCCCCTTCCTTGGGCTGGGCGCCGGCGTTGTCGACATCAGCGCCGACAAGATCCGGGCGAACGGCACGACCTTCTCGAACGACGATCACTACGCCCCGGCCTATCAGGGCATCGCCGGCGTTTCCTATGCCATCGACAACAACCTGTCCCTTAAAGCCGACTATCGTTACCTGCGCACTGCCGATGGCTCGCTAAAGGAAGAGCCGAATTACGGCGGAAGCGGCAAGGCGAAAGGCAACTACGCCGCACATGCGCTCCTGATCGGCGTCACCTACAAATTCGGCGATGCCCCCAAGCCCGCGGCCGCTTATACGCCATCCCCGATTGCCGCGCCGGCACCGGCGCCGCGGGCCGTCCAGGCGGCACCGATCGCCAAGAACTATCAGTTGTTCTTCGACTTCGACAAATCGGACATCACGCCTGAAGCCAGCCGAATCATCAGCCAAGCCGCCGGGGCGGCGAAGACGAACGCGTCGACCAGCATCGCCTTGACCGGCTACACCGATTCGACCGGTTCGGAGAAATACAACATGGCCCTGTCGCTTCGCCGCGCCAATGCCGTGAAGGCGGCCCTGATCCGGCAAGGCGTCGCCGACAACGAGATCTCGGTGGTCGGCAAGGGCAAGGGTGATCAGTTGGTCCCGACCAGAGACGGCGTCCGCGAACCGCAGAACCGTCGCGTGCTGATCGTCCTTCCGTAAAAACGTCCGGCGAAAGCAAGAGCCGCGGCTGGGAAACCATGCCGCGGCTTTTTTTGTCCTCGACATCAGAAAAAAGGGCGCAACAGAAGCTGAAGACCAAGAGCGAGAAGGCAGATCAAAAACCAACGCCGGAACGCGGCGAGACTGACCCGGCGACGGATCCTTTGCCCCAGCCACATACCCAAAAGAGCCGGTAGAATGGCAAGGACGGACACCCCGATACCTTCACCCTGAAATACGCCATCTTTCGCCAAACCGATCGCCAGTGCGATGGTCGAAACCGTAAAGGAAAGGCCGAGAGCCTGAATAAGGTCATCCCTGTTCAGACTGAGCGCCTGAAGATAGGGGACGGCTGGAATGACGAAAACGCCGGTACCCCCTGTCATCAAGCCCGTGACAAGACCGATGAACGGAGACAACTGCCGTTCCGTCCGCGGCGGAACCGACAGCTTCCGATTCAACAGACTGATGACGGCATAGACCATCAAGGCCGCTCCCAGCCCCATAACGGTCCAGCCGTCACGGTCCCGGCTCAGGATCCATGACCCGGCGATGGTACCGACCACGATACCCAACAGCATCAAACGCAACCGCGAAGCCAAAGCGACGACGTTGGGCCCTGCGAAAAGTTGCCAGATATTGGTGACAAAGGATGGGGCGATCAGCAGCGAAGCGGCATCCACCGGCGGCATCACGCTCCCGAGAAGTCCCATGGCGATGGTCGGCAACCCCATTCCCGTCACGCCCTTGACAATCCCGGCGACAAGAAATGTCAGCACGATCGCAAGCGCGCGAAGAATCGAACGATCGGTGAGGGCGGCGACAATGAACATGCCGCCATTGGGCCAGGAGGACGAGGCTGTCGCAATGCGGAAGATCCGCCATCAGCCTTCGTCTGGAACGAAGGCTGATGGCGTGATAATGTTCCCGCCATGCGCTTCGATCTGACGGATCTCCGCCTTTTTCTCCTTGTCCTTGAGACAGGAAGCATCACCCATGGCGCAGCACGGGCGAATATGGCGTTACCGTCCGCCAGCGCCCGGCTGCGTGGCATGGAAGACGTCCTCGGCCTGCCTTTGCTGAAACGTGGCCGCCGCGGCGTGGAACCGACACCGGCCGGAGATACGCTCGCCCACCATGCGCGGCTTGTTTTGAAACAGATCGAGATGATGCAGGGCGAATTGAGAGACCACGTGGAAGGTCTCAGAGGTCAGGTTCGCCTGCTCGCCAATACGGCGGCCATGACCGAATTCCTGCCGGCTACCCTGGCGAGTTACCTGGCCCAGCATCCGAACGTCGACATCGACCTGAAAGAACGTCTGAGCAGAGAGATCGTCAAAACGGTGGCCGACGGCTTCGCCGAGATCGGCATCATTTCCGACGCCGTCGATCCGGGCGCCTTGCAGCTTTTGCCCTTTGCCGTTGATCGACTGGTTTTGGTCGTCCCGCGAGGAAGCCCGTTGGCGGGACTGCGGCGACTCGCGTTTCAGGATGCTGTCAGACACGCCTTCGTCGGATTAAGCGCCGGCAGCCCGTTGCAGGACTATCTGGAAGAACAAGCGATCCGGGCGGGGCATCCACTGTCCTTTCGGGTGCGCATGCGTACGTTCGAAGGCCTCTGCCGCATGGTGGCGGAGAACGTGGGCCTGGGCATCATTCCGGAAACCGCTGCCCGCAAATGCCGACGGTCGATGGCGATCCGTTCGATCAGGCTCTCGGATGCCTGGGCGACCCGCCATCTTACCTTGTGTGTCAGGGACATCGACGACTTGCCCCAACATGCCCGCGCGCTCACCCATCACTTAAGTGCCGCATTTCGGCGGCCATAGCCTCAATAATTCGGTTGTGCCCAGGCCCCCTCGGGGCTAGGTAACAACCGGCAGCTGGTTCTGGGCTCTCCGGCGCACCGAAAGCAAGGGCTTAAGCGCCGTCAGGAGGTTCTAAGTGGACGAGCGAAACACGCAACCGACGCCGCAGATACTGTCTCCACAGCGGATCGAGACGGAACGCTTCACCGAAGCCGCCGCCGCCGTCGCCCGTCTGGAGGATATCTACGCGCGCAACACGGCTTTCCTCCGCGACCGCTTCGAGGCTTATCTGACGGGAGCCCCCCTGATGACGCGTGTCCGCGCCGCCTATCCCTTCGTGCGGATCACCACGAAAACGCATGCCCGCGTCGAATCAAGCCTTTCCTACGGCTTCGTCGCCGGTCCGGGAACCTACGAGACGACGGTGACCCGCCCCGACCTGTTCCGCAGTTATTTCCTGGAACAGATCGGCCTGCTTTTGGCCAACCATGGCGTTCCCGTCGAAATCGGCGAGTCGAACGAACCGATTCCGGTCCATTTCGCCTATCGGCGTGATATCAGCAGCGAGACCGGTTTTTCGATGTCGCCGGCCGACCAATTGCTCCGCGATCGCTTCGACACGCCCGATTTCGCGACCATGGACGACGCGATCGTCAATGGCACCTTGCCGTTGCTGTCCGGCGCGCCGATGCCGCTCGCCTTGTTCCGCGCCGCCCGCGTCGACTATTCGCTGCACAGGCTCTACCACTACACCGGTACCGATCCTGAACATTTTCAGAAGTTCGTCATCTTCACCAACTACCAATTCTATGTCGATGCCTTTGCCCGCATCTGCCGCGAGCGCATGACGACTGGCGCCCCCGGCAGCGACGCCTTTGTCGAGCCGGGCAACGTCGTCTGGCGCAACGCGCGCTTGAGTGAGCCCGGCCCCGACGGCAAAGCCCCCGAACGGACGCCGCAAATGCCCGCCTTCCATCTGGTCGAACCCGACCGCAGCGGCATCACCATGATCAATATCGGCACAGGGCCGTCGAACGCCCGAAACATCACCGATCATGTGGCGGTCATGCGGCCTTACGCCTGGCTGATGCTGGGACATTGCGCGGGTCTGCGAAACACCCAGAAGCTTGGCGACTATGTGTTGGCGCATGGCTATGCCCGCGAGGACCATGTGCTCGACGAGGAATTGCCCTTGCGGGTTCCCATTCCAGCCT
>DATNIV010000449.1:0-5975 GCA_035604255.1 Telmatospirillum sp.
CGCGATAGCCGAGCGTGATGACCCCGCTGTTGAGCACCTTCTGCAAGGTTCCGGAAAGAACGACAGAGGTGTTTTCCTCGCTCGCCGCGGGCGGTGCCGTGAGATCGGCCCCGCCGATATCCTCGGCCGCGGCGCGCCACGCCATCGGCACCTGGATGGCAAGGATGACGAGGAGTGAAAGCGTGAAATTCTTAGACAAGAGACCTCCCGCTCAGGTCAACGATCGATCAAGCGCTGGTTGGTAACGCTGCCGCCGGTATTTCGTCTTTCGCCGGTCCGAGTTCCTTCTCGAATTTGGCGACGGCCGACGCCGCCAGCGAATTGCCGATCACGTTCGTCGCACTGCGCCCCATGTCGAGGAACTGATCGATGCCGAGGATGAGCAGCAATCCGGCTTCGGGGATGTTAAATTGCTTCAATGTCGCCAAAATGACCACCAGCGAGGCGCGCGGCACGCCGGCGACGCCCTTCGAGGTGAGCATGAGCACCGCCGCCATGGCGAACTGTTTGGAAAGCGGCATGTCCACGTTATACGCCTGGGCGATAAACATAGTCGCGAAAGTGCAATAGGCCATGGTGCCATCGAGGTTGAAGGAATAGCCGAGAGGCAGGACAAAGCTCGCGATCTTCTTCGAAACGCCGAATTTTTCGAGCTGCTCGAGGATCTTCGGATAGGAGGCCTCGGAACTCGCCGTCGAAAAGGCAAGCAGGAAGGGCTCATACATCCGCTTCACCAGATCGACCAAACGGCTCCCGAGCATGCCGTAACCAACGACGATCAGGATGGCCCACAATATGGCCAGCGTGAGGTAAAAACCGCCAAGGAACTTGGCGAAGTTCAGAAGGATGCCCGGCCCCGATTTGGTAATGACCGAGGCCACCGCGGCACAGACCGCGATGGGGGCGAGTTTCATCACATAGCCCGTGATGATCAGCATCATGTGAGAGACATTATCGGCAAACGCGAGCAGTGGATGGCCGCGTTCGCCCAGCGCCATGATGGCGACGCCGGCGAAGATCGAGAACACCACGATCTGCAAGATCTCTCCATCGGCGAGCGCTTTGAAGATCGAGGTCGGCACGACGTGATCAACGAAGTTTTCGATACTGAAGGCCGCCGTCGAGAGGTTGGCCGTCGTACTGCTCTGATCGGCGATCACGATGCCGACCCCCGGCTGCAGCAGATTCACCATCAGTAAACCGAGCAGCAGCGAGACGATCGAGGCACAGACGAACCATGCCATGGTTTTAGCGCCGACCCGACCGACCGTCGCGGCATCGCCCATGTGGCCGATACCAACCACCAGTGTGGAGAGGACCAGAGGACCGATGATCATCTTGATCAGCTTCAGAAAAATGGAGCTGATCATCGACATGTATTTGGCCACCTCGGCCGCCGTCGCCTTGTCCGGAAAGGAGTAATAACTCGTGACGCCAAGGACGATTCCGAGCAACAGACCGACCATCACATAGAGAAATTGCTTGTTCACGAGTGCCTCCCCTCCAACCCTCACGATTCAGATCAAGGACGCGCCGGTAACCTCGCCAAAGTGAAGGCGATCCAGTACTCGTTCATAAATTGCCAAGCGATAACCAAATTTCAATGTAGAACTATTATAAAATTCCCATAGCGCGCGCCGACCGGCGTCCTCGTCCCAGACGACGAGGCGCCTCGAAAGCGATTACCCCCTGACACGGAGGCCATCAGTGGCAATGATCGTGATGCCCTCCGATAGCCGGACAAACGCGCGCCACAGATATCTCACAGGTTTCTCATACGCCGAAGGCGCCGGCGAGGCCCTATGGTGCCGGTATGGCGGATCTTCGCCCCGTTTCCGAGGAGCCTGTTTGTGAAGAAACTGTCCGTCGCCGCCCTTTGCGTGGCCTTGGTGGAGAGTGGCCAGTGCGATGGAAAGACCATCGACCGGGCGAAGCGTGTCGCCAAGGAAAGCGGTCAACGGGTGGACAGGGTGCTGACGCAACTGGGGTTGGTCAGCGAACAGGCCCTTGCCGACAGCTTGGCAGCCCTGCTCGATCTCGAAAGGGTGGGAAGCGACCGGTATCCGGAAGAACCCCTTTTCGCCGATCGTCTGAAGGCGAAGTTTTTACGCAAGGCGAAGGCTGTTCCGCTTGCCGAGGGCGAGGGGACGATGTTGTTGGCGATGAGCGATCCTCTCGATCGCTTCACCCGTGACGCCATCGCCATGGCGCTTGGTTGTCCGGTCACGGTGCTTGTCGCGCTGCCGATCGAGTTGGAGGCGGCCTTGGAGCGGCTTTATCCCGACCCGAATACCGCGCTCGCCGCGGCGGTCGAGACGGTGAGCGGCGACAGGCAAAGACCGGACGGGGATGATACCGAACGGCTCAAGGACCTGGCCTCCGAGGCGCCGGTGATCCGTCTGGTCAACCAGATGATCGCACGCGCCGTCGAGACGCAGGCCTCCGATATCCATATCGAACCCTTCGACGACAAATTACGGGTGCGCTATCGCTATGACGGCGTTTTGCACGAGGCCGAGCCGCCGCCGCCACAATTGCAGGCGGCCATCATCTCGCGGATCAAGATCATGGGCCACCTCGACATCGCCGAGCGCCGTCTGCCGCAAGACGGCCGGCTGCGTCTCGCCGTGCGCGGCCAAGACATCGATTTCCGGGTTTCCACCATCCCGTCGCTCCATGGCGAGACCGTGGTGCTGCGGATTCACGATCGCAACGCCGTGGCCTTCGATTATGTCTCCTTGGGGCTGCCTGAGCCGGTGAGCAAGGGGTTCGCCCGGGCCCTGCAACAGCCCAACGGCATGGTGCTGGTGACCGGTCCGACCGGATCGGGCAAGACGACGACGCTCTATGCCGGACTGCTGCAATTGAATTCCGTGGCGCGCAAAGTGGTCACCGTCGAGGACCCGATCGAATATCAACTGGCCGGCATCAATCAGATTCAGGTCAAGCCGCAGATCGGTCTGACCTTTGCGACCTTGCTGCGTTCAATCCTGCGCCAAGACCCGGATGTGGTGATGATCGGTGAAATAAGGGATCTGGAAACGGCGCAGATCGCCGTACAGGCCTCCTTGACCGGTCATCTGGTGCTGTCGACCCTGCACACCAATTCGGCGGCGGCGACCATCACCCGGTTGCGCGATATGGGGCTTGAGGATTATTTGCTGACCGCCACGGTCAAGGGGGTGCTGGCCCAGCGCCTGATTCGCAGGCTATGTCCGCACTGCAAGCGGCCCATCGAGGCGCCGGCCGAGATGATCGAGCGGTTCCACCTCGACCGTCGGGCCGGCAATGCGCCGATTGTCCTGCATCAGGCGGTGGGGTGCGCGAGTTGTCGCGGGACCGGCTACCGCGGCCGTCTGGCGATCGCCGAATTCCTGGTGCCCGACGAGCGGATCGAGCGGCTGATTTTTTCGCACGCCGATCATGACGAGATCGAACTGGCCGCGATTGCCGCCGGGATGGTGCCCATGTTCGATGCCGGTCTTGACGTCGCCTTGGCTGGCGAAACCACCATCAAGGAAGTGATGCGCGCCATCCGTTCGGCGGAAGGGTGACGTCCATGTCCTCATTTCGCTATGTCGCCGTTGACCAAGGCGGGCAAGTCGTCAAGGGCAATATGGACGCGGTCGATGCGGAATCGGTGATCGAGCGATTGCAGCGCCAAGGCCTCATCCCGGTCCGCGCCGAACCGGCCGCCCAAAAAGGGCGGGTCGCCGAGTTCTTTACGATGGATCTTGCCCGTCGACGCGGGTTGTCCAAGGCCGAGGTCGCTGGTTTTATTCGCGAATTGGGAATTATGCTGGGCGCCGGACAGGATCTTGATCGCGCGTTGCGGTTTCTCGTGGAAACGGCTAGTTCCGAGCGTTTAAAAGGCGTTGCCGACGATTTGCGCGACAAAGTGAGAGGGGGGAGCACGTTGGCTGGCGCCTTGGCGCACCATCCTGAAAGCTTTCCTGACCTGCATATCGGAATGGTTCAGGCCGGCGAGGCCGGCGGCAGTTTGGCGGAGACCTTGGATCGTCTCGGCATGCTGTTGGAACGCGAGCGCAGTCTGACGTCTTCGGTGCAGTCGGCATTGCTCTATCCGGCCATTCTGGTTGTCGCGGCCGGCTCGTCGATCGTCTTGCTATTGACCTATGTGTTACCGCAATTCGTCCCTTTCTTCACGCAGAGCGGCGCGCAGCTGCCGTTATCGACCAGAGTTCTGATCGGACTGGGCGATATCGTGGCCAAGGCCGCGCCTTGGGCGCTGCTGGTCGGTGTGGTGCTGGTGTTCGTGGCGAAACGGATGTTGGCTGATGGCGCCCGCCGTCAAAGGGTCGATCGGTGGCTTCTCGATCTTCCGCTGCTCGGTCGCCTTTGGCGCGAGACTTTGGCCGCGCGTTTTACGCGGACGCTGGGCACTTTGCTGAAAAATGGCGTGTCCCTGATTGCCGCGTTGGGGATCGCCGAAAAGACATTGGGCAACCGGGAGGCTCGCGAAAATCTCAGCGCGGCGACCACCAAGGTCCGGACGGGGAGCGGTTTGGCCGTTGCTCTCGAAGGTTTTGACTTGTTTCCCGCACGCACCATCCATCTGTTGCGTCTTGGAGAAGAAACCGCGCAACTGGCTCAGATGGCTTTGCGCGCCGCCGATATTCACGACGAAATGGTGCGCACTTCGGTGCAGCGCATTGTCGCTTTGCTGGTGCCGGCCATCACCATCGTGATGGGGGCATTGGTTGCCGGAATCGTCGCCTCGTTGCTGACCGCCATGCTGAGTTTGAATGATCTCGTCATGTGACGGCGGCCGGAGGCGCCGGCAAAGCGGCTTTACGCTGCTGGAAGTCTTGGTTGCCCTGGCCATCGCGGGGCTTGCCTTGGTCGTAATGTCGGAGGCGGCCACCAGCGGGTTTCTGGCGACGAAAACCGCCGCGGGATACCAGGAAGCGTTGTCGCGGGCAAAGTCGCATATGGCGGCTCTTAGCGGCGACGGGACGTTGATTCCGGGACAAGCCGAGGGTGACGATGGAGGGGGGTACCGCTGGCGCTATCATGTCACCGAGGTTGGACGCCAAAAGCAGCCAGCCGGACTCGCGCTTTACGAGATTGAGGTCGGGGTCGCCTGGTCGGCTGGCGGCCATCGTCGTGAAGTGGTGTTGCGCACGGAACAGGTCGGTCGACCTTATGGCGGCGGCAATGGGTAGGCAAAAGAACCAGCGTGGGTTTACCTTGCTCGAAGTGCTGATTTCGCTGGTGCTGCTCGGCTTGCTGTTCGTTGCCCTCGGCCAGGGTTTGCGGTTCGGCCTTGGCGCTTGGGAGTTGCAGGATAAAGCGAGCCGTCGTTCGGAATCCCTGGAGGCGACGGATCGCACGTTGCGCCTGCTGATCGAGGGCATGGAGCCGGATGGCGACGGAACGCATCAGGCCCTCTCGGGGCGTCGCGACCAGATGTCCTTTATCGGATCGTTGCCGAGCGCGGCGGCGATCGGCCGGCGCGCCGAGATGACCTTGAGTCTCACGAATCACGGACAACTGGTCTTACGCTGGCGGCCGCATAGGCATGAAAAGGGCGCACCGCCGCCGGAGGCCGACGCGCTGTTGCTCGAAGGCGTCGAACATGTCGACTTTGCCTATTGGAGACCGGCGGCTTCCGGCTTGAAGGGCGGTTGGATCGACGAGTGGCTGCGTCCCGGTCTACCGGGATTGGTGCGCATTCATTTGCAGTTTGGGAAAAACGATCCCCGCCATTGGCCGGATATCGTCATCGCGCCGATGCTCGAGGCCAGAGGAGGCGTATAGCCGGGCTATCGAAGGGACGGGTGTTTTGTCGTCGGCGTCCGAGCATTGGTCTCCGCGCCGACGGCGAGGGTCTGAAAAATACAGGCTGGAATGGAAATTTCAGGCTGTCGTGATTATGTGTAGGCCTGTGGCGGCCTTTTTGGCTGGCCAATTTTAGGTTGAAATATGTCCGGTATTCTTGCTACGCATAAGGA
>DATNIV010000450.1:0-3898 GCA_035604255.1 Telmatospirillum sp.
TCTCGGACCCTCCCTCGGTTATACGGTCGATCTCTTCGGTTTGACGCGACGAACCGTCGAGCAGCAGGAAGCTCTCGCCGAAAATCAGCAATATCTGCTTGCCGAAGCCTATCTGAGCTTGACCGGCGATGCGGTGACGGAGGCCATCGCCATCGCCGCCGCCCGCTTGCAGATCGCCACCGCTTCGGATGTGATCGCCAGCGATCAAAAGACTCTCGATCTGGTCCGGCGCAAATTCGAAATGGGGAAGGCGGCGCGAACCGATATATTGACGGCGGAAAGCCAGTTGCTCGGCGATCGCGCGCAGCTTTCCTCTCTGCGCCAGCAACTCAGCGTGGCGCGTCACGCGTTGGCCGTGCTGGCCAGCCGCTCACCGGCGGAATGGATGCCGCCGGAGTTCGATATCGGGGATTTTTCGCTGCCACATGAGCTTCCGGCCAGCGTTCCCTCCGCGTTGGTGCGTCAACGGCCGGATATTCTCGCGGCGGAGGCGCAACTTCACGCCGCCGGAGCGGCCATCGGCGTGGCGACGGCGCAACTCTATCCGACCCTCACGCTGTCCGGCGCCCTGACGCAGCAGTCGTCGGGCATCGAGACCGTGTTGAAGGGGGCCAGCGCCTTGTGGTCGCTCGGAGCCAATGTCGCGGTGCCCGTCTTTCATGGTGGCGCTCTGGAGGCGCAGAAACAGGCGGCGATCGATGCTTACGCCGCGCAGTTGGCCACGTTCCAACAAACCGTCATCCAGGCCTTCGGTCAGGTTGCCGACGTTTTGCGGGCGCTGGACCATGACGCCGAGTTCATCGCCAACGTGCGCCAATCCCTGGATGTTTCGGAAAAATCACTGGCCCTTCAACGGGCCAGTTACGACGCGGGCAAAACAAGTCTCCTGGATCTGATCGTGGCCGAACGGGCCTACGCCCAGGCCCGTTCATCCTTCGCCTCCGCGCAAATTCAGCAATTTCAGGATGTCGCGCAGTTTTTCGTGGTGATGGGGGGCGGATGGTGGGAGGCCGGCGACGTGTTCAATGCTCAGGGAGCGTTGGACTGATATCAACGTGCGCTGATGAGACCTCATCAGCGCCTTCAGGCTTCGATGGTCGATCCGTTTGCCCGCGTTGGATGAAGCAGCCCCATCAGCACGACATCAAGCCAATGGCCATCGATGAAAATGGCTTTCCGTAGGACGCCTTCCGTATCAAACCCGAGGGAGGAATAGAGCTTGGCCGCCCTTGGGTTCGTTCCGAACACGGTCAGCTCAATACGGCTGAGATTGAGGTGATTCCAACAGTAGGATATGGCGAGACGAAGGGCTTCGGTTCCGTACCCCTGGCTACGATTGGCCTCATCGCCGATTCGGATGCCGATGATGGCGGATCGATGAATGGGATCGATATTCTTAATTTGGACATAGCCGATGATCGGCGGCATATTCAGTTTTCGGATGGCGAACAAGACCTTCGACGCGTCATTGCCCGTGTTGAGCCAATACTCCTCCTGAGACCTGACGACAGCCGGACGGTAAACGTCGTTGAGACGTGCGGCGTCGAAATCATCGGCCCACCGGAAGAGCGAAGGGAAGTCGGCCGGCAAGATCGGGCCGAGCGATATCGAGACCCCAAAGATCATTGCGGAGCCGGCATTCCGGGCGGCGGCGGCGGTGGCGCCATCGTGGCGCCACCGGAGGGCGGGCCGTAAACAGTGGGGGGCTGCGTATAGATCACGGCAGGCGCCGGATAAACGACGATCGGCTGCACCATGACGGGAACCGCAGGGGGCACCACCTGATTGCCCTTGGCATACATGCACTGCGCATAGGCAGTGTCATATTGCCGTTGAATGCTCCGTTGGTCCTGCTGTGAGTTGCCGGCCCCGACAGCCGTGCCTAAAACGCCGCCGGTGGCCGCGCCGACGCCCGCGCCATGGCCTCCGCCGACGGCGGCGCCCAACCCGGCGCCTAGCACCGTGCCGATCACCGCTGTTCCAACGGCTTTTTCATTGGCCGAGTCCGCTTGCCCCCCGACCTGATCGGCGGCGTACTGCTTGCAGGTCGCCTGGTCTTGTTGAAAGACTTCGAACGGTTTGTTGGCGGCGGGCATGACTTGCACTTTCGGCCCCATCGGCTGGGTGGCGCATCCCGCCAGCGCCACAAGGGCGGACAATGACACGGCCACGGCTCTGAAATTTCGCATGGCGAACTCCTGTTTATTGTGGTTTGGCCGGTACGGCCCGGAACGGAGTCGCGCAGGTGGCGACATAGGGGTAATAGCCGGCGGGATTGTCGCAGTAGTACCACATCGGCTGTTGCGGCGGCGGTGCCGCCATGACCGGCGCTCCCGGCACAACGACGGCGGGCGGCGGTGCGGCGATAACGGGTTCGGCAAAGGCGATTTCGGACACCACGACCGGGTAGGGATAGACCGGCCTTTCGTAAAAATACCAGACGCCGCCGACCAGCCACCACCATCCCAAGCGCCCGTTATGCCATTCGTGACGCCACCCGCCGGTTCTCCACAAGCCGAGCTCATGCCGATCGAACCGGTGGACATCGCGACCGTGGAAGTCATGATGACCACGCTCTTGCGCCATGGCGGGACCAACAGGCGCCATGAGCAAGGCGCCCACACCGAAGGCGAAGAGCCATGAGGCGAATCGTCGCCCGGTCTCTCTTGTTTGCATCGCCAGACCTCGAATAATTTTGGGGCCGAAACAATCCGGTCAACCCTGTCAGACGAAGAGAATAGGCGAAGATCGTGACGTCATAATGTCTTGCAGGTTTCATTTCGTTACAGGCCAGATGCCGCCGACGCCGTCATATCGCCGCGCCGTGACGACACCGTGACGCCTCCCCTTCGCCGGGCACCGGGAAAGCCGCATAACGCCGTGTCATCGGGTCGTCGCCGCAGGGTAAAATTCTGTTACCAAATAGACGAATTATTGAAATTCTTTTGAAACCGGACGGGTTCACCCTTGTTCGCAAGCTCTGGAGTTGCGCGTCTTTCGGGGCTCGGCAGTCCTCGTTCCTGGTCGCCCCCGGATGGTCTTGCCGCCAACAGATCTCCAATAATATCGACAACAGGGTCGAGAGAGGACTCCCATGGTCGCCTTGCTCCGTCCCCAAGAAAATGTCGAGCCGGGAAAGATCGAGCGGGACTATCGGTTGATTGGTTGGTGGGGGGTGGCGCTTGCCGTTCTCGGCATCGCCATGTTGGCGATCACCATGGTGTCCGTTGTTCCGGACTAAACCCAACCGACGGCACCCGTCATCGCATGAGGCATGCCTCAACCTAGGTGAGAGGAATGTAGCAGACGCTGCTCGTCAGCATCATCATGATGAAGACGATACATGTCACCATCGGCCCGAGATACACCCTGCCTGTCATCCGGAAAAAGGACCGGTTGAAATAGGGAAGGATGAACATCATCGGGATGATCCCGAATAGAAGGTTGATGTGGATCCAGTCTTTGGCCCAGAACAGCTTGTCCGAAAAGGCCAGGTTGCCATAGTGGATCGCCAGGATCAGCATGAGGCCAACGGAATTGCCGAGGCCCATGATCAGCATGCCGACCCATTCCCGCTGACCGTCAAAACGGCTCGCGGAATTGACCCGAATCGAGTTCGCGAGATAGAAGACAAAGAAAAGGGGCAGGTACTCCAACGCCACGGCGAACATGCGGACTGGGAAGGAGGCCGGCGCCGCGACGAACAGGAACCGGAAGTCGGTGTGAAAAACCGCGTAAGAGGCAAAAAGGAGCGCGTAAAAGGCGCCCGCCACCGCAAGTGCCAGGCAAAGGGTCTTGACCAACTCCCCCGCGGTCGTCCGGATGCCCCACATGCCGGGCGTGACCCCGTTTCGCTTTCCGAACAGCTGGTAGTTGAGAAAAAAGACAGCAAGGCCGA
>DATNIV010000451.1:0-2684 GCA_035604255.1 Telmatospirillum sp.
CATCGTTACGGCCGATATCGCCTCATCGCACCGACGATCCTCTTCGTTCTTGTTCTTCTCCCCGTGACCTATTTGGTTTCGGATGGGGCGATGGCTCGGATCGCGATTGCAAACTGCGGGGCGGCGACTTGCCCTGAAGCCGCCTGCTTTTTTAGGCTGCCATCCAAGGCCGTCGCCGCTTTGTCGGGGTCCTATACGTGGGTCGTCTACGGCCTGATCATGGGGTCGACAAAATACGACCTCTCCCCACAACTTCTCATTTCCGCGGTCTTGCGTATTGTCGTTGCCGCGCCACTGGGATATGCGGTTGGCGCCCTTGCGGAACCAGGGTTCGGGGTCTTCCTGGCGTTCACGGTCGGCGCCTTTCCGCTGGCAACGATCAAAACGCTTTTGCAGCGGATCGCCACAAAGAAACTTAACCTCGATATGGGTGTGAACTCGGCCGGCGCGACGAGTGACCAAGTCCCGAAACTGAACGGAGTCGATGCGGCGACAGCCGACCGTCTGCAGGACGCCGACATAACGACCGTTGCGCAATTGGCGTACTGCGATCCGGTTCAAGTCGCGATGCGGACCAATATGGCTTTTGATGTCGTGCTTGACTTGGTGAGCCAGGCCTTGGCGTGGATCTATCTGGAAGACAAGTTGGACGTCGCTCGCAAGTTCGGGATGAGAGGGGCATTGGAGATTGCCGGTCTTTACGAAAACCTTTCGTCCGACAATGCCGACACCAAGGCGGCAGCCGAGGGGGCCTTCGCCTCAATCGCGGCGGCCGTACAGCTCGATCCTGACGGTCTGAAACGGACGTTCATGGAAATTGCGGGAGATCCTTATACCAATTTCCTCGCAAGCGTATGGAATGAGGCAATGGTCTAATCCTCCGGCTATCGACGGGATCATTTCTCCAGCGGACGCGGGGGGCTTGTCCCTCCGTCCGTTGGGGCGGCGACCATAGAGGGGACAGAACCGATCATGGTTTCTCGCGGGTATGGCCACGGCGTTACAACCGACCCAGCGGGGCGAACCAAAGATAGTCGAGCGGCACCAGCACGACAAAAGTGACGACGGCTAGAACGAGGCAAAGCCTGACTCCGTCGCGTGCCGGGACGTCGCCCATTCCCATGGCGACGACGATCGGTGCCGCTTGATAAGGCAGGAGGGGCGTCGCATAGCCGATCACCTGGATCATCAGAACGGTGAGCAATGGCAAGCCGGTGCCATCGGCCAGAGCATGGGCGAGCGGGGTGAACAAGGCCGGCACACCGTTGGCGGTGACGACGAAGTTCAAGAGCGCGGTGATGCCCACCACCGATCCGAAGCCAAGCGCCGGCCTGGCAGGGTCGAGCGGGATCACGCCGAGCAAGGCTCGGCCCAACACCTCTCCCAGTCCCGATCTGGCGACGAGCGACGCGAGGCCCAGAATGCCGGCGACATAGAGACAGGTGCGGATGTTGACGCCGCTGGCGAAGTCATCGCCACTGAGGAACCCGACCCGGGGCAACAGACACACGCAGGCGGCCGCGAGGCCGATCCAGGCCGGTTGGATGCCATGGATGGTATCGGTCATCCAGAGACCCAAGGTCAGCAGCAGGAGGGCCGCCAATCGACGTTCGGTCGAACTGAGCGAAACAGGCGCTTCGATGACGGAAATCGCTTTGGGATGAGCCGGAAACAACAGGCAGATGCAAACACTTAAGGCGATTCCGTTTGCCATTCATGCCGGAAATGCGGGGAGCCTTCAATGCGGTGGGCGTGTTTAATGTTGTGCTGCCTGAAGATGCATTGCCCGTCTCCGGGGCGCCGTGTTCAGACGAGGGATTTGACGACCGCATAGAGTGTTGCCAGAAGCATGACGATGGTTGCCAGCGCACTGAGGCCAAATCCGGGTCCCCGCTTTTCGGCGGCGGCATAATAACCCCGCGCATAGAGGATGCGTCCGATCGACCACAGCAGGCCCGCCGTCGCCGCAAATCCGTCGCCGACCCAGACCGCGCACAGCCATAGCACCGGCAGAAAAACGACGAGTTGTTCGACAGTGTTCATCTGCACGCGGTAACGCTTTTCGAATTCGATATCGCCGGTCACCGCCGGCGCGACAATACCGTAGGTCTTGCGCGCACGTCCGACATTGGCCGAAAAGACGAAATAGACGAGCACCGCAAAGATTGTGGAAAGCGTGGTGTCGGGAAGCAAGGACATGGTCTTCTCCTGAAGTGTCGCTCGTATTCTTTATACTCCACGCCGACGATGGAGGATGAAAAATGCGGGTTAAATCCGTTCCACGGCCGAAAACAGCATTTTCAGTCAGGTGGCGCGGGACGCCGGGGGATATTTCTTATCCATGCCAAGGAGGTGCTGATGAAACCGATCACCACCGATCATTATCATGCGCGGATGCAACGGGTGCTCTGCTACATCGATGATCATCTGGAAGATGATCTGAGCGTGGACGTGCTCTGCGCCATCGCGGCTTTTTCCCTGCACCATTTTCAGCGGCAGTTCTCTTCTTTATTCGGCATAGGGGTCTATCGTTACGTCCAACTGATGCGATTGAAGCGCGCGTCATTTCGTCTCGCGTTTCGAGCGGGCGATCCGGTTCTCCAGATCGCGTTGGACAGTGGCTATGAGGGGCCGGAAGCGTTTGCCAGAGCGTTCAAACAGCGCTTCACCCAAACGCCGAGCAC
>DATNIV010000452.1:0-4122 GCA_035604255.1 Telmatospirillum sp.
CATGATGTCCAGCTCTTTTAGATTGAAATACTGCGTCTTGTAAGAGACAGGCTCTTTAGCATAGCCGATATAGACGACCCGTCCGGAAAAGGCGACCAGATCGATGGCCTGGACGAAGGTGGCCGGCGACCCGACCGCCTCGATCACCACATCGACGCCGTCGCCGCCAGTCAACGCCTCGATCCGTTTGGCGACGTCCTCGCGACTGGCGTCGATCACATGGGCGGCGCCATAGCGCCGGGCCAGATCGGTTTTGGCGGTGCCGATATCGACAGCGATGACCTCGGCTCCACGGGCGACCGCGCCGGTGACGGCGCCCATGCCGATCATGCCGCAACCCAGCACCAGAACCTTGTCGCTGGCGTCCACGCGGCCGCGGGCCACGGCGTGGAAGCCGACCGACAACGGCTCGACCAGGGCCAGATGCCGCGGCGCCAGCGTGTCGTTGAGAATGAGTTTGCCGTAGGGGACGACGATGCGCTCGGCGAGTCCGCCGTTTTGTTGCACGCCGAGCGTCCGGTTGCTGCGGCAGGCATTGACCCGGCCCCTGCGGCAGGACGGGCAGGTTCCGCAACTGGTGTAGGGAATGACGATCGCCCGGCGCCCCACGGCAAAGTCCGCCGGAACGCCCTCGCCCACGGCCGCGATGTCGCCGCCGATTTCATGACCCGGAATTCGGGGCAATGTCACCAGAGGATTGTACCCTTTGAACGTGCTGAAATCGCTGCCGCACAAGGCGACATGGCGGATGGACAACAGAACCTGGCCGGGACCGAGCGAAGGTTCGTCCACGTCGTGGAACGCGCAACGGTTCACGCCTTCGATCATCAGGGCTTTCATTCCAGCATATCCTTCACAAAAGGCGATGCCGGTGTCCTACGGCATCTTCGCGGTCCAGGAACGACAGCGCGGACAAGTCGCCAGCGGATGTCGCCTCCTGGACCATTTTCAGGTCGAACGGACGGTAATCCTCAGGTCGGATCGGAACCGTCCTACTTCAACATCTCGGCCGGCAGTTCCACGCCGTTGTATTGCTTGTAGATGGCGTTGAGTTTGCCGTTGCGCAGATTGGTATGGATCCACTCGTTCACCACCTTGCGCAGCGCGTCGTCACCTTTGCGAAGTCCGATGGCATAGGGATTGGTTTTCAGCACCACCTTGACCACAAAGGGGTCATTCGGGCGTCGCGCGTTGACCGCGGCCATGACCTGTGGGGACGAGGCCATGATAGTCACCTGGCCGGAAATCAGCGCCGTGATCAAGGTCGCATCGTCGTCATAGCGCACAATTTCGGCGCCCTGCGCTTGGGTGGTGGCCTCCTTGTCGTTGGTCGAGCCTCGCGTGGTGCCAAGCCGCTGTCCGACCACATCCTTGAGGTCTTTGATGGCGACGTTCTTGGGGGCGGCGATCACCACCTGAATCACCCCATAGGGGTCGGAAAAATCGATAACCTGCTTGCGTTCCTCGGTGATGCTGAAGGACGCCACGACCATGTCGGCCTTGCCGGTGAGCAGGAACGGCACCCGGTTCGGGCTCGTCACCTGGACGAGATCGAGAGTATAGCCAAGATCGGCGGCGAGAAGTTTGGCGGTCTCGACATCGGAGCCGGTCGGCTGCATGGCGCTATCGGTCATGCCGAAGGGCGGAGAGCCGAGATCGACGGCGATACGGACGGTCTTGCTCGCCTTGATGTCGTCGAGGCTGTCGGCTGAGGCCGGCGCCACGGTTGCGGCCAAAACGAAAAGGATGCCAGCGATCAATTGTCTTGGATTCATGATGTCCTCCGTCTCAATTGTTATTGTATTTGTCGCTAAGTTCTCCGAATGTCCGGTCTCGTTACTTGAGGCCGAACCCGACAAATTGAGCCAGTTCTTCGGTCCGAGGGTGATCAAGAATCGACGCCGGGCCGCTTTCCCAAACCGTGCCTTGGTGCATGTATATGATCTTGGAGGCGACTTTGCGCGCGAAGCCCATTTCATGGGTGACCAGGATCATGGTCATCCCGTCTCGGGCAAGGCTTTCCATCACCTTCAGGACTTCACCGGTCAGTTGCGGGTCGAGCGCCGAGGTGACCTCGTCGAACAGCATCACCTTCGGCATCATCGCCAAGGATCGGGCGATGGCGACGCGTTGCTGCTGACCACCGGACAGCTGCTCGGGGTATTGCTCCGCCTTCTCGGAAAGTCCCACCCGGGCCAGCACGTCACGGGCCAGCGTGCGGGCTTCCGCCTTGGGCAAGGATTTCACGCAGGTCGGCGCCAGCATGATGTTCTGTTCGACCGTCAGATGGGGAAACAGGTTGTAGCTTTGGAACACGATGCCGACGTCGCGGCGCAGCGCGCGGCGGTCCAAGTCCTTGTCATGGACGGCGTGACCGCAGACATCGATGGTTCCTTGCTCGAATTTCTCCAGGGCGTCGATGCATCGGAGCGCCGTCGACTTGCCCGAGCCCGACTGGCCGATGATGGCGGCGACTTCGCCGCGCGCGACGTCGAATGATACGCCGTTCAGCACCTTCAGCGCCCCGTAGCTCTTGTGTACGTTCGAAAGGCGGACGAGGGTGGGCACCGGCTCTTCTCCCGGTCCCGGTGTCGTCGGCGCGAGATTAGCGGTGGCTGACATTGAGCTTTCTCTCCAGATTGCGGCTCCACGCCGAGAGCGGGTAACAGATGGCGAAATAGAAACCGGCGACCACGATGAAGATCGTAAAAGGTTCGAAGATCGAGTTGTTGATCAGCTTGCCGGCTTGCGCCAGTTCGACGAACCCGACCACCGAAGCAAGAGAGGTGTTCTTGACGATCTGGACCAGGAAACCGACGGTCGGCGCGGTCGCCATGCGCAGCGCCTGTGGCAGGATCACCCGTGTCATGCGTTGCCAGCGCGTCAGGGCGAGACATTCGGCGGCCTCCCATTGGGTGCTGGGCACCGCCTGGATGCAGCCCCGCCAGATTTCCGCCAGAAAGCCGGACGAATAGACGGTCAGTCCGACGCCGGCGGCCAGGATGGCCGGAACGGTTTTAAATCCGATCACCGCCACGCCGAAATAGATGAGGAACAGCAGGATCAGCAGGGGCGTGCCCTGGATGATCTGGATGTAAACGGCGGCTGTAATGCGCAGGATCCGGTTTCCCGAGATGCGGGCGAGTGCGACGGCAAAACCGACGAGTCCGCCGCCAACGAAGGCAATCGCAGTCAACCCGAGAGTCCACAATGCCGCAACGGCCAGGAAGAGAAAATGCGTGCTGCTGAAGGATGCCATGCTGCAATCCCCTAAAGCGGCGTGTGCAGTTTGCGCCGGCGGACGAAGATCGTCTGACCAAACGCCCAGAAGGCGATGCGGACGACGAATGACAATGCGATGTAGAGGATGCCGACGATGATGTAGGTTTCGAAACTGCGGAAGGTGTCGGACTGAATCCGATTGGCCACAGCGGTCAGTTCCTCGGCGGAAATCTGCGACGTAATGGAGGACGCAAGCATCAGCAGAACATATTGGCTGGTCAGTGCCGGATAGACGCGCTCGATCGCCGGTCGCAGAATCACATGCCAGTAGATCTGCGGGCGGCTGAGGCCCAGGCAGTCAGCTGCCTCCAGTTGCGCCTTGTGGATCGATTCCAGACCGGCGCGGACAATCTCCGAGGTGTAGGCCACAACATTGACGACCAGGGCGGTCACCGCGGCCATATTGGCCGAGACGTGAATACCAAGGGTGGCGATGCCGAAATAGACCAGGAAGATCTGCACGAGCAGCGGCGTGTTGCGGATGATTTCGACATAGGCCGCGATACAGGTCCTGATCAGGCGTGTCCCGTCGGTGCGGCCAATGGCGCAGATCGTTCCGAGCACGAACCCCAGGACGGTGGACAAGGCCGACAGTTGCAGGGTCAGCAGGACGCCCCTGGCGAACTCGCGCCAATAGGGAAGCAGTGCGGCGAAATCGAAATGATAGCCCATGACGCCCCCCGTCGATACCAGCCCTTTAGGTGCGGTCATTGAACCGCCTGCGGCCCGCTTTGATCGCCGCAATTATTGTTGGTTATGGATAAAAGACATGAAACGAACAGAGGGGTCAATCTATCTTTTTGGCGACAACGTACTAATAACTCTGGATTTTCCAGATCG
>DATNIV010000453.1:0-2033 GCA_035604255.1 Telmatospirillum sp.
GGGCGACAGTGTTCAACCGCGTTCGCTCCGTTCGAGAATCGGCCGGAACTCTTCGGTTGCCCGTTTCATTTCCGTCGCGGGATCGCTACCGGAAATGAGATTGGTCAGTGCGACCCCCATGGCATCGCGGAATTCGGTGACCGGGATGATCACCGGAAAAGCGAGCTTGCTGATCTTGGCCGACTGGGTGATGGCGTCCAGCCATCCGGCCGGCATCTTGACGCCTTTGCGCACGTCCGCGTCGTCGACGACCGAGTCGCGGAAGGGGACGCCCGATCCGGTTTGCAGCATGTCCGCCGCCACCTTTTTTGAGATCGCCCACTGACAGTAGAGATAGGCAGCTTCCTTCTTGGCGCTGGCCGCGCAGACGCCGATGCCATCACCGGTGGTCGCCGCGGCATGCGCCTTGGGGCCGGCCGGCATGACGCCGTAGCCGACATGGCCCACGACGCGCGACTTTTCGGGATTTTCGAGCGGCGGCGCGAAACCGACGCCGTCGAGCCACATGCCGATCTTGCCTTGCAGGAAGGCGGATTGGCTTTCCGCCCAATTGAAGCCGGCGATGCCGGGGGGCGCTGCCTTGGTCATCAGGGTCTGATACATCTTGGCGGCGTCGATCGCCGCCTGTGTATCGGTCAGCAGTTTGCCCTTGTCGTCGACGGTATCCGAGCCGAAGCCCAACATCATGCTCGTCCATACCGGCACGTTGGCGTTTTTCATGCCACGGCCGACGAAGCCGTAAGTCTGCGTTTTCGGATCGGTCAGGGCCACGGCCGCGGCGATCATTTCCTCGAAGGTCTTGGGATAGGACAGGTTCTTTTTGGCGAACAGTTCCTGGTTCCAATAGACGATCCAATAGTCCACCGAGAACGGCAGGGCGCCGATCGCACCCTGGGGATCGGTGGCAAAGGAAATACCGGCTTTGGCGAAATCGGAGGTCACGAAGGACGGTTCGGTCAGGGCGGCGTCCTTCATATAGGGACGCAGATCGGCAAGCCAGCCGCCCTTTTCGAATTGCCTCTTCTGGACGTGATAGCTGATGTGAACCACGTAGAAACTCGGCTTGCCCGAGGTCAGTTCGATGACCGCCTTCTGACGTTGCTGCTGCTACGGCATCATTTCGGAATTGACCTTGATGCCGGTCAGTTCCTCGAATTCCTTCTGGTGCCGCTGGAGGGTTTCGCCGCGTGGGCTGGTGATCAAATTCACTTCGAGCGTGGTGCCGGCGAATTTGCGCCAGGCCACATCGGCCCAGGCCGGTCGTACCCCGGTCAGTCCCAGACCGGTCGCCGCCGCGCTGGCCGCGAGAAAATGCCGCCGCGTCAATTCGAATTTGCCATATCTACTCATGGTCTCATCCCTTTTCATTATTTACGAAGTCGGCTTTCTGTTTTTTACGCGCCGTTAACTGCCTCGATGCCTCTCCTTTTGACGCTATCGAACGGTTGAAGTGGTCGAAGAGTTTTCGAAGGAATCAAAGCTGAGCGATCGGTGGCGCGAACTGGCCAGATGGGTTCGCAACGCACAAAGAGCATCACCCGCATCCCTGCGCACGACGGCGTCGAGAATGGCCTTGTGTTGCTGCAGGGTAATCGTCAAGCGCTCGGGGGAAATGTTGATTCTTTCCTGCAAAATCATCCGAATGCGGATCGAATTGACCCGATGAATATCAGCCAGGATGCGATTGCCGAGCGCTGCGACGAAAGCGTCATGCATCGCCCAGTCGACGCTTTGGGCTTCCGTCAGCAATTCCGGCGTGACCGGATTGTTTCTTTCCTTCTCGATCAGCGTTTCAAGACGTTCACAATGTTTGGCGACATCGGCATCGGAGGCATTGCGCACATAAGCGACCACGGCGGTTGTCTCGATCATCTCGCGCAATTGGAAGGCGTCGATGACCATTTGAAGGTCGATGTGGACGATCTGCAAGCCGCGCTGCCTGATCGCCTTGATGAGGCCTTCGGCTTCGAGGCGGGGAATCATTTCGCGGATAGCGGCAAGCGACATGGAGGTCTTGTCAGCCAATTCCCGCT
>DATNIV010000454.1:0-8913 GCA_035604255.1 Telmatospirillum sp.
ACCTCCAGCATCGTCACACGCAAACCTCCGTCGGCTCACCATCCAAGATCCATCATTCGCCCATAGTGCCCCTGTTGGCCGAGAGATGAAACGTCGCTGCGGTCATAGTTCCCTATACCGAACGATCAGGGCAAGAAGAGAGAGGTCCGATCTTGTCGTCAAACCATTGGATTGGCGCAAAAAAGCGAGGGCCGCATCTTGCGACGCGGCCCTTCTTCGGTCAGAGACAGGTTCGGATGGTTTGGACTTAGAAGTCCATATCACCCATACCGCCCATGCCACCCGGGCCACCGGCCGGAGCGGCCTTCTTCTCGGGCTTCTCAGCAATCAGCGCCTCGGTGGTGATCAGCAGACCGGCAACCGAAGCCGCGTCCTGCAGAGCCGTACGAACCACCTTGGTCGGGTCGATGATGCCGGCCTTGATCAGGTCGGTATATTCGCCCTTCTGGGCATCGAAGCCCCAGTTGGTGTCCTTGCTCTCGAGCAACTTGCCCGCCACCACGGCACCATCGCTGCCGGCGTTCTCGGCGATCTGACGCACCGGCGCCTGAAGAGCGCGGCGGACGATGTCGATACCGACCTTCTGGTCTTCGTTGGTGTACTTCACCGCATCCAAAGCGCGGATGGAGTGCAACAGAGCCACGCCACCACCGGCAACGACACCCTCTTCGACCGCGGCGCGGGTCGCGTGCAGAGCGTCATCGACGCGATCCTTGCGCTCCTTCACCTCGACTTCCGAGCTGCCGCCAACCTTGATCACCGCAACACCGCCGGCCAACTTGGCCAGACGCTCTTGCAGCTTCTCACGATCATAGTCCGACGTGGTCTCTTCGATCTGCGCACGAATCTGCTTGATCCGCGCTTCGATGTCTTTCTTCTTGCCGGCACCATCGACGATGGTGGTGTCTTCCTTGGTGATGGTCAACCGCTTGGCGGTGCCCAAATCGGCCACGGTGATGTTTTCCAGCTTGATGCCCAGGTCTTCGGAGATGACCTGACCGCCGGTGAGGATCGCGATATCCTCAAGCATCGCCTTGCGACGATCGCCGAAACCGGGCGCCTTGACGGCGGCAACCTTGAGGCCGCCACGCAGCTTGTTGACCACCAGAGTGGCCAGGGCTTCGCCCTCGACGTCCTCGGCGATGATCAGCAGCGGACGACCGGACTGAACCACGGCTTCAAGAACCGGGAGCAGCGGCTGCAAGCCGGCGAGCTTCTTCTCATGGAGCAGGATGTAAGGGTTTTCCAGCTCGACGGTCATCTTCTCGGCGTTGGTGATGAAGTAAGGCGAGGTGTAGCCGCGGTCGAACTGCATACCCTCGACCACGTCCAATTCGAAGTCCAAGCCCTTGGCCTCTTCGACGGTGATGACACCCTCGTTGCCGACCTTCTGCATGGCCTCGGCGATCTTCTCGCCGATTTCCTTATCGCCGTTCGCCGAAACGATACCGACCTGGGCGATCTCGGCGTTGCTGGACACCTTCTTCGAACGCTTCTTGACGTCCGCGACAACGGCCAGAACGGCCAGGTCGATACCGCGCTTCAGATCCATCGGATTGAGGCCGGCGGCAACCGCCTTGGCGCCTTCACGCACGATCGACTGAGCCAGAACGGTCGCCGTGGTGGTGCCGTCACCGGCCAGATCGGCGGTCTTGGAAGCAACCTCACGCACCATCTGGGCGCCCAGGTTTTCGAAGCGATCAGAAAGCTCGATCTCCTTCGCAACGGTCACGCCGTCCTTGGTGATGCGCGGAGCGCCGAACGACTTCTCGATAACCACATTGCGGCCCTTGGGCCCAAGAGTCACCTTCACCGCATCGGCCAGGATGTCGACGCCGCGCAGCAAGCGCGCACGGGCGTCGGTACCGAATTTAACGTCTTTCGCAGCCATTTTTCGTCTATCCCTTGCTTAGGCGATGATGCCGAGAATGTCGGATTCCTTCATGATCAACAGATCTTGTCCGTCGATCTTGACCTCGGTGCCCGACCATTTGCCGAACAACACGCGATCACCGGCCTTGACGTCGAGAGCAACCAGCTTGCCGTCTTCACCACGAGCACCCGGTCCCACCGCGACGACCTCACCCTGAGAGGGCTTTTCCTTGGCCGTGTCGGGAATGATGATGCCGCCCGCGGTCTTCTCTTCTTGCTCGAGACGCTTGACCACAACGCGGTCATGGAGCGGTCTGAAACTCATTCACAACCTCCGTCAAAAATTCGTTCATTGAAAAAAACAGATCCCCGGACGAAGGCCGCTATTAGCACTCCCATCCGGTGAGTGCCAACGATCTAAGGGGGGCCCTCGCGTCTGTCAAGACGAATCGCCCGAAAAAAACGACGAGACGTCGCAATTACGACGGTTAATATATTGTTTTAAATGAATAATTTTTGTTCCGGCATAAATGTCGGAATATCCCGTCTATTCCGCCTCACCGTCGATTTCGGCATCGAGACTATGCCCATGACGCAAGCGCTTGTAGAGGAAGACACCGAGAACCGCCGAAGCGACGAACAAAACGACGCTCAGGGAAACCCGCAGCACCGGATCGACATGGATCCCGCTCCCGAGCAAGACGAACACCACGGTTTGCGGCAGATATCCCACTGCCGAACCGATGAAGAACGGCACGGGCCGTACCGCCGAGACTCCAGCCAAAATATTGGTCAAGAGATTGCTGCCGACAGGCAAAAAGCGAATCAGCACCGCCATCGTCATCGGATTGTCATGCAGGAAGTCGTCTATTCGCCGGACCCTGGGGGCGAATTTGTGCATCACCAGATCACGCCCGAGCAACCGGGCATACAGAAAGCTAAGCACGCAACCGACGACCGAGGCGATTGTCGCCAACAAAACGCCGCCGCCCAGGCCGAACGCATAACCAGCCAGAAAACACACCGCTTGTCGCGGCAAACCGATCGCGATGACGACGCTTCCGATGCCTAAAAAAATCATATCGCCCGACAGTCCGTGGCCACGGATCTTGGCATCGACCCAATGGGTATCGAGCATATCGCCCAGGCCGGACGCTTTCAGCCCCCAGCCCAGAGCCACCAAGCTGATCATCACGATCAGCCCCTTGACCAGCAGCCGGAGTTTCACTCCCGCCACCACCACCTCATGCGATGCGACTTTGGTCAAAGCCGGTCAATCCCACCGATCGATGATCGGCACGCTGGCCCGACGCTGAAGCCACATCACCCCGAACAAATCGATAATCCCGACCCAAAGGCGGTTCCACAGACCATATTTCGAAAGTCCCCGCTCCCGCGGGCGATGATTGACCCGCACCGACACGACACGACCGCCCCGCCGGATCATCAACGCCGGCAGAAAGCGATGCATATGATTGAATCGCGGCATATCCAGAAACGCTTCGCGACTCAAAAGCTTCAGGCCACAACCGGAATCCGGCGTCGCGTCGCCCAAAAGGCCGGCGCGAATGCCGTTGGCGACCTTCGAAGATAAGCGGCGCAACCCGTTGTCTTGACGTTTCTGCCGAAAGCCGGCAACCAAAAGCATGTCGCGCTGGCCTTCGGGTACCGCCAACAACGTCTCGAACAGAGCCGGAATATCGGCAGGATCGTTCTGCCCATCGCCATCGAGCGTGGCGATGTAAGGCGCGCCAGCGGCCTTCACGCCACTGGCCACGGCTTGGCTTTGACCGCAACTCTGCCGATGGCGAACAATCCGAAGCTGCTGAACATCCCGTTTGGCGGCGACCAGACGCTCCGGCGTAGCGTCGTCGCTGCCATCATCGACATAAATGACCTCGAAAGACCACCGCCCCTCCAAGGCCGCCACGATTTCGCCAAGCAGCGGAAGAATGTTGTCGGCCTCATTCTTGACCGGCACCACAACGGCGATTTGGGGTAGGGAAAGATCGGTATGGGGCATCGCTTGCGAAACGTCCTGGGCATCGAAAAATTTGCGCCCCTTCTTACAACGGGGCACGGCAAGGCGGAACCGCTTTCTACAGCAACGACCCCTGCCGGCCGTCGGAAGCCCTACCGCCGGTCTTCCGGACAGACGGCTTCGGCGGAGAATGCGTTCCGTCGACGACGACCGGCACCGTTTGGCTCCCCTGGAAAGCGATCGTCCAATGATCCCCCGGATGCGCCGCCTCGGCCGTGGTCACCGCGTCGCCCTCGGCGTCACGTACCAGCGCGAATCCACGCTGTAACACCTGCTCATAGGAATAGCTCTCCAACAAGGCCGAGAACCGTTCGACCGAGGTCCGCCGATGGTCAAGCAACCGCGGCAAGGCGGTATCAAGACGAGCCGCCGTCTGTTTCAACAACATCGCCCCCCGTTCCAAACGGGCCGCCTCCGCCGCCCGAACAGCTTTGATCGCGGCATCGAGGCGCGTGGCCCGCGTTTCCAAATCATGGCGCTTTTGGGCGATCTGCTCGCGCGGATGACGCAGTCGAGCGGCAATCTGCTGCAATCCGGCGCCACGGCGAACCAGATCATTGGGCAGCGCGTTGGCCAACCGCTCGGCGCGATCGTCAAGGACGCGCATCAAATCTTCGATTCGCCGACCGAGATCGGGCAGACCACGGGCGAGACCGCCAAGACGGGTTTGCCGCTCCTCGACGAAGCGCCCGATCGAGGCCACCAACCGGCGCCCGTCATCGATGGTCTGAAGCATCAGTTCGCGGCGCACCGGCACCGCCATTTCGGCCGCTCCGGTTGGTGTCGGGGCCCGCAAATCAGCCGCGAAATCGATTAAAGTGGTATCCGTCTCGTGACCAACGGCTGAAATCAAGGGAATGGCGGACGCGGCGGCGGCGCGCACCACCACTTCTTCATTGAAGGCCCAGAGATCTTCCAAGGAACCGCCGCCACGCGCGACGATCAGCAAATCCGGCCGGGGCACCACGCCTCCCGGTGCGATCCGGTTGAACCCCTCGATGGCGGCGGCCACCTGATCGGCGGCACCATCGCCTTGTACGGCCACCGGCCACAGAAGAACATGGCGCGGAAACCGGTCGGCCAGCCGATGCAGAATATCGCGAATCACCGCTCCGGTCGGCGAGGTGATGACGCCGATCACGTCGGGCAGGAAGGGGATCGCCTTCTTTCGCGACGCTTCGAACAGCCCTTCGGCAGCCAACCGGCGCTTGCGGTCTTCCAGCAACTTGAGCAACGCCCCTTGTCCGGCCAACTCCAACCGCTCGATCACCATTTGATATTTCGAGCGGCCCGGATAGGTGGTGAGGCGCCCGGTGGCCACCACTTCCATCCCATCTTCCGGCCGAAGCGAAAGACGACCGGCCGAACCGCGCCAGCAAACGGCGTCGAGCACCGCCTCGCTATCCTTCAAGGCGAAATAAAGATGCCCCGAGGTATGACGCTTGAAACCGGAAATCTCCCCCTTAACGCGGACATTGTCATAGGTCTGCTCGACCGTGCGCTTCAGCGCGTTGGAAATCTCGGCCACCGAATATTCAGGAAGATTGTGTGACGCCGGAACAGCTTCGGAATGATCGTCCACCACCTCACGCCTCCGGTTTGTGACTGGACGAGGCGCTCCAAATATTGACCCCGCCGTCCTTCGCGTAACCATCGATTTCGGCCAACTCTTCGGCGCTCAGGGACGGGCCTTTGAGCGCTGCGAGCGAGTTGTCCAACTGTTCGACGGTCCGCGCACCGATCAGCGTCGAGGTGATGCGCGGATCGCGGAGCACCCAGGTCAAGGCCATTTGCGCCAACGTCTGGCCGCGGCGGAGCGCGATGGCGTTGAGGCTCCGGACGTTTCGGAGGTTCTCCTCGGACAAGAAGCCTTGCCGGAACGAAACACCCTTGGTGGCGCGTGTGCCGCTGGGAACGCCGTTCAAATATCGGTCGGTCAGAAGGCCCTGGGCCAAGGGCGAGTAAGCGATGCAGCCGACCCCCAATTCCTGCAAGGTGTCGAGCAACCCGCCTTCGATCCAGCGATTCAACATGGAATAGGACGGTTGATGGATCAGGCAGGGCGTGCCCAAGGACTTCAGAATGGCCACCGCCTTTCGCGTCATCTCGGGTGAGTAGGAGGAAATCCCGACATAGAGAGCCTTGCCCTGTTGAACCACATGATGCAAGGCCCCCATGGTTTCTTCCAGCGGTGTCTCGGGATCGACCCGGTGCGAATAAAAGATATCGACATAGTCCAGCCCCATCCGGCGGAGACTTTGATCGAGACTCGCCACCAAATATTTGCGCGAACCTCCCACGCCATAAGGCCCCGTCCACATGTCGTAGCCGGCCTTCGTCGAGATCACCATCTCGTCCCGATAGACCTTGAAATCGGCAGCCATGACCCGACCGAAGTTTTCCTCGGCGGAACCGATCGGCGGACCGTAATTGTTGGCCAGATCGAAATGGGTCACCCCGCAATCGAAGGCGCGGTGCAGAATCGCCCGGCCCGTTTCGAAGACATCGGCACCTCCAAAATTCTGCCAAAGGCCAAGTGAAATGTTCGGAAGGCGAAGCCCACTCTGCCCGCAACGACGAAACTGAGCTTCGCTATAACGCTCTGGGTTGGCTTTATAGACCCAGGTGCATCGGTCTGGATTGGACATGGAAACCTCTGTCATCGGTTATTGAGAGAAATAGGGGGTCAATTTTGCGGCAGCACGCCCCGCACCCATTGCGCGATTTGCGCCGCCGCCGCATCCGGCGTTCCCAGATGATCGGCGGACACCACGATATAGGCATTGTGGGGATCAGCCGGCGCCTTGGCGAAAACATAATCTTTCCCCAGCCGCGTCAGCGGATCGCTGTCTCCGGACACCCACAACAAAGGGACATGAAGCCTTAGCACGCTTTCCGGCATGACGAAGAAGCCTGCGGGATCGAAATAACCGAAATAGATCTCTGCGGCCGTGGAAATGGTTCTCGCCCGACCACCATTGAGATCGTCAAAAGAGGCGACGTCCAGACCATGCCCCTCGGCGATCATCGCACGGGCTTTCTGCATGCTATCGGCCAACTTGGCTATGAACGCCGCCGTCGACGGATCGTGGCCGGGAGCGATCGCCAGCACCCCTTTCAGTCCCAAGGGTCGCTGTGCGGCATAGCCGATGGCGGCGGACGCCCCCATGCTGTGGCCGCCGACAAAGATCGCGGTGGCTCCGGCGCTTCGCAATCGGGCAACGGCATCATCGATTTCGGCGATCCCAGCGCCCACCGGCTGATCGTACAATCGCCGTCCGGACCACGGCATCTCAGGGGTTTCAACCAAACAGCCGATATCGCGGAGTTCGGAGACGACGGATCCAATAAATTTGTCCGGCATTCCCCATTTGCCATGCATGAAGACAACACCGCATTTTTCTTCGGCATTCGCCACCGATTGCCAAATCACAAAAAGAAGTAGCGCGCTGAACAGCCTGCGCATGGCCCCCTCCCTGGCGGATGTCTCCGTTTGACCGATCCAACCACTCTGATTTAGGTTACTCCGCCCTATGTATAGAGCAGATAACCATCGAGCGTCACGCGAACCCTCGCCTTGGACACGCGGGCTCGCTCGATTGTCTTGCCCCCAAGGAAACCAAAAAAAACAGATCTCGTGTTCTGACTCCGACGCTTAATTCCCCCGTCATTCCCGCGAAAGCGGGACTCCACGACCCAAAAGGCATTGGGAACCCGTGGATTCCCGCTTTCGCGGGAATGACGAATGGGGGTACCTTCCGTTGGTGTCAGAACACTTGCGCTGTAATTCCGCCGCTACCGCTGTCACAGTGGATCCCGTCGCGGCGTCTTTTGCGATGTCGGAGATCATCAGGGATTTTCCCCTTGCGCGAATCACTGAGGAGTTTTCATGCCCAAAGCGAAAAAGCCGGCACCTCCGAAAAAGCTCAGTGCCATGGACAAAATGGTCCAAGAGTGTGTCAAGAAAGCGCAGGCGCGCAAACGATCCGGTCAAACAGACCGGGAATGGCGAAAGCAATATGCGGACACCCTCAAGGTCGAAGGAGACAAGGTGCCCTTGAGCACGACACCTTTTGCCGGAGACACCATCAAGAAGAAGCTATGACGACGCCCCCCGGCAGCGATCAGCGAATTCACCATCTTCGCAAAATGACGTTTTGTGGTAAAAAACGCCGCCGCATCAAGGGGAGATCACGTTGATGAAGATTCTGGTGGTTGGTTCGGGCGGGCGCGAACATGCGTTGTGCTGGGCGATACGCCGCTCGCCGCTGTGCACGGACCTGCTCTGCGCGCCGGGCAATGCCGGAATAGCCGAATTCGCCACCTTGGTCCCCATCGCGGTCGAAAAAATCGACGCTCTTGTTGCGTTCGCCCGAGACAATGCCGTCGATTTTGTGGTCATCGGCCCCGAAGTGCCTCTGGTCCTAGGCTTGACTGACAAGCTTGAAGGCGCCGGCATCAAAGCCTTTGGTCCCAGCGCGGCGGCGGCGGCGCTGGAAGGCTCCAAGGGGTTCATGAAGGACATCCTGGCAAAATACAATATTCCGACCGCCGCCTATGGCCGCTTTACCGACGCGGAGGCGGCCAAGGCCTTCATCCGTTCCAAAGGCGCGCCCATCGTGGTCAAAACCGACGGTCTCGCCGCTGGCAAGGGCGTGGTGGTGGCAACCACTCTCGACGAGGCGCTGGCGGCTGTCGACGCCATGATGGGCGATAAACTGTTCGGCGCCGCTGGTGACGAACTCGTCGTCGAGGAATTTCTGGCCGGCGAGGAGGCCAGCTTTTTCGCCATCGTTGACGGCGCCACCGCCCTTCCCCTGGCCGCCGCGCAAGACCACAAGCGGGTCGGCGACGGCGATACCGGCCCCAACACCGGCGGCATGGGGGCCTATTCACCGGCGCCGGTGGTAACCGACGAAATTATCGCCAAGGTGATGGAGCGCTGTATTCTGCCAACCGTGCGCGGCATGGCGGCCGAAGGGAAACCCTATCGCGGCATC
>DATNIV010000455.1:0-23201 GCA_035604255.1 Telmatospirillum sp.
AGGAGAACACACTGGAACGAACTGCTCCTCCACCAGCCCTTCCACAAAAACTTCGGGCCACCGCCCTTCGCCATGCCTGATCTCGACATCGACGGCCGCACGACTAAAGTCCGTCGGTTCATTGGTAGCGTCGAGACGAACCTCGATGTCCGGATGTGCATCCAGAAAGGACTTCAATCGCGGCAGCAGCCATTTGCTGGATATGGTCGGCGTTGCCCGTACGGTCAGCGTCGTGACCGAACGAAAGCCCATAATCTGCTGTGTCGCTTCGCTGATCCGCTCGATCTCGTCGGCAATCATCGCGAAATAGCGTTCTCCGGCCTCTGTCAGCATGACGCCGCGTCCGACCTTGGTTATCAACGAGGTTCCGAGATGAATCTCCAAGGATTGGATCTGCTGCGTGATCGCCGAGGGCGTCACACTTAGTTCGGCGGCAGCCCGCGATATGCTGCCGGCGCGGGCCACAGCATGAAAAACGGTGATGGCACGAAGAGGAAGGTACATCGCATCACCCTAGAAATCAGCCTCGGATTTTTCGAATATAATGGAACGATGCGTCCCCAATAGGCAAAGAATGCGCCGCACCGAAAATCTAAGGCGCGAGCTACGCCATAAAAAAATCAATTAGTTTCTTGTGAGCCCCCCAACCACCATACTAAAACCAGCGTCATGTCCCTCCCCCTGGAAATTCTCCGCACCGTTTTCGGTTATGATCGCTTTCGCGGCGCGCAGGCCGAAATCGTCGATCATGTGATTGCCGGCGGCGACGCGTTGGTCCTGATGCCCACGGGCGGCGGAAAATCGCTCTGCTATCAGTTGCCGGCCTTGTGCCGCCCTGGGATCGGGGTGGTCGTCTCGCCGCTGATCGCCTTGATGCAGGATCAGGTTTCGGCGCTCAGGCAATTGGGCATCAAGGCGGCGGCGCTCAATTCATCTTTGTCCTACGGCGAGCAGGTCGACATCGAACGCCAGATGCGCGGCGGCGAAATCGACATCATCTATGTCGCCCCGGAACGCTTGATGACCGAAGCCTTCCTCACCCAGTTGGAACGCTGCAAACTGGCCTTGTTCGCCATCGACGAGGCCCATTGCGTGTCTCAGTGGGGGCATGATTTCCGTCCTGAATATCTGCAACTGGCGGCGCTTCAGCAACGATTCCCCGAGGTGCCGCGCATCGCGCTCACGGCGACCGCCGATGGCCCGACCAGAAACGAAATCGTCGAGAAACTGCAGCTTGAGGCAGGCCGCCAATTCGTCGCCGGCTTCGACCGGCCGAACATTCGCTATCGGGTGGCGGCCAAGGGCAGCAACGCACGCACGCAGTTGCTCCAGTTCATCAAGACCGAACATGCCAATGACGCCGGCATCATCTATCGCCTGTCCCGCGCCAAGGTCGACGAAACCGCGCAATGGCTGCAGGATCACGGGTTCGACGCTCTTCCCTACCATGCCGGGTTGGAAAAATCGGTGCGCGCCGCCAATCAGGACCGCTTTCTCAAGGAAGAAGGCGTGATCATGGTGGCCACCATCGCGTTCGGCATGGGCATCGACAAACCCAATGTGCGTTTCGTCGCCCATCTCGATCTGCCGAAAAGCCTGGAGGCCTATTACCAGGAAACCGGCCGCGCCGGCCGCGACGGACTACCCGCCAACGCCTGGATGGTCTATGGCATGCAGGATGTCGCCCGCTTGCGGCAGATGGTGGAAGGGTCCGATGCGCCCGACAGCCAAAAGCGCCTGGAACATCGGAAGCTCGATGCCTTGCTCGGATATTGCGAAACCACCCGCTGCCGCCGCCAAGTCGTTCTCGAATATTTCGGCGACCAGAGCGAACCCTGCGGCAATTGCGATACCTGCCTGGAACCGGTGGAAAGCTTCGACGGCTCCATCGCCGCGCAAAAGGCCCTGTCCTGCGTCTACCGCACCGGCCAGCGCTTCGGCGCGGCGCATCTGATCGACGTGCTGATGGGCGCCCCGTCCGAACGCATCTCCACACTCGGTCATGACAAGCTGTCGACCTTCGGCATCGGCCGGGAATTCGGCAAGGAGGAATGGCGTTCGATCTTCCGCCAACTGGTTGCCGGGGGCTTGCTGCGCGTCGATGTCGCCGGCCATGGCGGTCTGGCCCTGACCGAACCCTGCCGCGCGGTCTTACGCGGCGAAACGACGATTTCGCTCCGGCGCGACGTGGTGGCGAAGAAATCGACCTCGCGATCGCGGCGCGGCCTCCAGCCGCTCGCCGCCAGCGCGGACGAAGCGCTGTTCCAGGCGCTACGCGCCTTGCGGCTCGAACTCGCCCGCGAACAGGGCGTGCCGCCCTATGTCATTTTCCATGACAGCACGCTGCTCGACATGGCCCGCGAACGGCCAGGAAACCTGGAGGATCTGTCGCAGCTTTCCGGCGTCGGTCAGGCCAAGCTCGACAAATATGGCGAGTCTTTTCTGGAAGCGATCAGCCTGTTCGAGGGGTGACAAGGCAACTTCGCAACAACCCAAGACCGTCATCACCGGGCTTGTCCCACGGCTGTCCGGTTTAATTTCATCCCCTCTCCTTCGTCATGCCCGTGCTCGACACGAGCATCCACGTGCCTGTTTCAAATGGCGCCGGTCGATCCACACAACCATGGATTGCCGGATCAAGTCCGGCAATGACGGTTTTTGGTTGTGCCCACCACTCAAATATTAGCAGCGCACAAACTGTGCCGGACAGCCGTGTGTCACGGGCATGACGATTGGTTGTGGGCCCTAATCAGTAAATTATGGATTCGATTCGAGCGGAACGTCCGCACTCTTCCGTTCCAGAACCGCCGCGAAAAATCCGTCGGTGTTGTGCTGGGACGGCGACAGACGGAGATAGGGGCCTTCGACCGGGCAATCGCCGCCGATGGTGGCGGCCCAGGCGTCACCGACCGGCACCAGGCGGAATGTTTCGTGCGAGGCGAGAAACGCCTCGATCTGGCGCTCGTCTTCTTCGGCGAGCATCGAGCAGGTGGCATAGACCAAGCGGCCACCGGGGCGCACCAAGCGGGCGGCACTGGTCAATATTTTACTCTGCAGGCCGACCAAATGCTCGACCCCCTCGGCGGTCAGCCGCCATTTGGCGTCTGGGTTGCGTCGCCAGGTTCCGGTTCCCGAACAGGGCGCGTCGACCAGCACACGATCGAAGCTGTCGCTATGGCGCTTCACCCATTTGTCCGTTTCGCTTTCCAGAATCTTGCGGGTGACATTGTGCACGCCGGCGCGGCGCAGACGCAACGTCGCCTGTTCGGCGCGGCGCTGGTTGACGTCGCAGGCGATCAGACGGCCCTTGTTCTGCATCGCCGCCGCCAGGGCCAGGGTCTTGCCGCCGGCGCCGGCGCAGAAATCGACCACCGATTGTCCCGGCCGCGCGTCGGTGAGCAGGGCCAGCAACTGCGAGCCTTCATCCTGCACCTCGACCAGACCGTCGCGAAAAACCCCCTGCCCGGTCAGCGCCAGACGAGCCGGCAACCTGAGGCCCAGCGGCGAGAAGGGCGTTGGTTGCGCGTCGAATCCTTCGGCGGCCAACGCGGCCTTGGCCGTCTCGCGATCGCCTTTCAGGCTGTTGACCCGCAAATCGACCGGCGCCTCATCGCGCATCGCCCCCATCTCGGCCGCCAACCGCCCGCCGAACATCTGGGCGAGACGCGGCTCGATCCATTCCGGATACTCACCTCTGACCCACGCCGGCATGTCATGATGGAAGAGGTCTCGCCCCTTCAACTGCTGCAACAACGCCCAATCCTGCGCCGACAAGGTCTCAAGACCGCGCGCGCCGCCCGTGCACAACGGCGTGACCGCCTCCGGCGTCAGATGGTCGACCAACATGAGATCGGCCAGCAAGCGGCGGCGCGGAGAGGGATCGACCCGACACTGTTCCAAGATCCAATCGATCCGGGCCCGGCGGCGCAAAATTCCCCACAGCCGATCGGAAATGGCGCGGCGGTCCTTGGCGCCGATATAACGGCGCGCCCGCAGAAAGGCGCCGGCGACGAGATCGGCCGGCCGATTTTGGCGGTCGATTTCGTCGAGCAATTCGACGACGGTGGCGAGGCGGCCTTCCGGGGTCATGATCGACCGGTCCCGAGGAAACGAGCGGCCGCGGCCTGGACCGAACCCATTGGCGCTTGATTCATGAATGGCATTGCTTTTTGATCCCATCGTCGGGCCGGCGCCCATGTCACGTCCGAGGGGACCTTGTCCCTCTCTCCTCTACCGGGTTCTAAGGGGTTTCCCCCGCCCTGGCAACCGATTGCGGGGCAACCCGCTTGCTCCCTATTTCGCGGCGCGTCCACAAACGGGGACTGCGCGAAAGACTTAGCCGGAACATTCTACATCAATGAATCGCTTCATTCGGGACCACTTTTCCGTTCTCTGTTCATTTTGCTGCCTGGCGGCGGCCATTTCGTCCCTGTTCGTCTTGCAGATGCGCCAAATCAATACCGAGGTTGCCGAGCAGGCGCGGCAAAATGTCATCGAAGCCAATCGGGCGTTTGCCACGGTGGTCACCAATACGGTCGTCCTGGTCGACGGACTGCTGAAATCCGTCCGCTATGTCTATGAGATGGCGGGCCCCGACGCCGTCAAGTCTTTCCTTGCCGACGAACATCCTTCCGGCACGGCCATCGCATATTTCGCCGTCGCCGCACCAAATGGGAACGGGTTCCTCTTCGGTGACCCCGAGCGCAAGACGGTGAACTTGTCGGATCGACCGCATTTCCAGGCGCAACAGGATGTCGTTGACGATGACCTTTTCGTCGGCCAACCCAATATCGGCCGGTTGAGCAACAAACTGGTCATTCCCTTCACCCGCGGCCTCCATCAACCGTCGGGCCGGCTGGCCGGAATGGTCATGGCCGGGATCGAACCCAATCTGTTGTCGTCCCGTTTCTTCGACCCGACGAAACTGGGCCCCCATGGCATCATTGCCGTTTTCGGCATGGATGGCGTCTTCCGGGCGCACGGAAAGAACGCCCCGGATTGGCTCGGACGAAAAGTATCCGATCAATCGCCGATGTGGGAGAAACTGAAAGAGGCGGATCAGGGACTCTATTGGCAAACCAGCACCATCGACGGGGATGTGCGTCTTTATTGCTACGAGAAACTGAAGGATTACCCGCTGGTCGTCATCACCGGCATCTCCAAGGACGACATCCTCGACTGGGCCCGGGCGCGGCGCCTCCCCTATCAACGGGCCTTTGCCATCGTGCTCGGATTGTTGTTGATCGTCTTCATCCTGGTGTTGCGCCAGCGCATGTCCGATGTCGACGTCCGCCAAGACCGTGAACGGCTGGCCGAAGCCTTGAGCGAAATCGAACGTCATGTCTATCTCGACGCCCTGACCGGTTTGCCCAACCGCGTGTTGATGCAAGATCGCCTCGCCCAAGCCATTGAAACCGCGCGCCGCGACCATACGCAAGTCGCCTTGCTGTTCATCGACCTCGACGGCTTCAAGATGGTCAACGACACTTTCGGCCATGACGTCGGGGACGATCTGCTGAAACATGCGGCCGATCTGCTGAGGCAATGCCTGCGCCACAGCGATACCATCGCGCGCCTGGGCGGAGACGAGTTCATCCTGATCTTGCCCAAGGTCGATTCACCGGACGAAGTGGCCGAGGTGGCGGAAAAGGTTATCGCGCAGTTGGGGAAAACCATCTCTCTCGATGGCCGCCTCATTCGGTTGGGCGCCAGCGTGGGTATTGCCCTGTTTCCCGACGACGGCCCGGATGTGACCACCCTGATGAAAATTGCCGACAGCGCCATGTACCAAGCCAAAGCCGCCGGCAGAAACACCTTCCGGTTCTTCGACATGCGCACCATGGAGGTCGCCCTTGACCGTTTGAAGCTGGAAACGGATCTCCACCATGCGACCCTCGCCGGCGAATACGAACTGCACTACCAACCCAAGATCTGTCTGAATTCGGGCCGGGTCCAGGGCGTCGAAGCCCTTGTCCGGTGGAACTCAAAGGACCGGGGATTGGTCTTCCCCGACCAGTTCATCCCGTTGGCGGAAGAAACGGGTTTGATCGTGGAAATCGGCGATTGGGTGCTCAAGGAAGCTTGCCGGCAAATGGTCCAGTGGGAAACCGCCGGTCTGGGACGCATCAGCGTGGCCGTGAATGTTTCGACGCGACAGCTCTTCGACGACAGCTTTGTGACCGAAGTGGCGAGACTTCTCGCCCAATATCACCTGGCGCCGTCGCGCATCGAAATAGAGCTGACCGAAAGCGCGGTGATGACCGAGCCGGAACGCGCGATATCCCAACTGCAGCGTCTCAAGGATATCGGCGTCGGCATCTCGGTGGACGATTTCGGGACGGGATATTCCAGCCTCAGTTATTTGAAACGCCTCCCCCTGAGCAACGTCAAGATCGACAAGACGTTCGTGCATGGCGTCGATCGCGACACCGATAATGCGGCCATTGTCGCCGCCGTTCTCGGACTGGCGAGAACCCTCGATCTTTCGGTCATCGCCGAAGGAATCGAGACCGAAGAGGAGGAACGCCATCTGCAATCCGCCGGCTGTCTGATCGGGCAAGGCTACCGCTATGCCCGGCCCCTTCCCGCTGCCGCCTTCACCGCCTGGCTCACCAGTCGAAAAAGCGAGCGTCCCTTGGCGAAGGTCTAGCCCGTCGGTCACAGCTTTTTCACTTGCGCCCGCACGGAAACATGGTGCAAAGAGGCCACCCTTAAGCGATGAGACCCATCTGACCACCGACCATCCGGTGGCCGTATGCAACCGACAGGACTTTTTCAATGGCGCTGCGGCACGCCGCTACCGTTCCGAACGATCCGTCCTTACCGTTCCAGATTCGAGGCACAAGTTTCACCCTGCTCGCCTTGAAAGTGATTGATCCGCGCGATCCTGTCTTTTTTGCCCGTCTGGCGAAAACCCTGGCGCTCGCGCCCGCGTTTTATCGCAATGCGCCGATCATCCTCGACCTTGCCGCATTGGTCCGCGACGAGCCGGTCGATCTGACGGCCTTCTGCGCCCAATTACGCGAATTGGCCTTGGTGCCGGTGGGGATCCAAGGCGCGACGGCGGACTGGGAAAGCCAAGCGCTGCTCGCCGGTTTGGCGGTTTTTCCGGCCGGCCGCACCGCCGATCCGGCCAGCGTACGCGGACGGGCGGCGCCCTTGGCCCGTCCGAGTACGGCCCGTCTCGTGACGGAGCCTGTCCGTTCGGGCCAGCAAGTCTATGCGGCAGAGAGCGATCTCATCGTCACCGCCCCGGTCAGCCGCGGCGCCGAATTGTTGTCCGACGGCAACATCCATGTTTACGGCCCCTTACGCGGTCGGGCCCTGGCCGGCATGAACGGTGACCGCTCGACCCGCATTTTCTGCCGTCATTTCGATGCCGACCTCGTCTCGATCGCCGGCTTCTACATGGTCAGCGAGCAGATGGACCCCCAATTCATCGGCAAACCGGTTCAGATCAGTCTGAGCGGCGAACGGCTGATCTTCGAGCCACTCTGAATATTCATCGAACAGAAGGACATCATCGTGGCAAAAGTCATCGTAGTCACCTCAGGCAAGGGCGGTGTCGGCAAGACAACCACCTCGGCCGCTATCGCCACCGGACTGGCGTTGCGCGGCTTCAAGACCGTGATCATCGACTTCGATGTGGGCCTGCGCAATGTGGACCTGATCATGGGTTGCGAACGCCGTGTGGTTTTCGACTTCATCAATGTGATCAACGGCGACGCCAAGCTGCATCAGGCGCTGATCAAAGACAAACGAGTCGAAGCGCTGTCCATCCTCGCCACCTCGCAAACCCGCGACAAGGACGCCTTGACCGAAGAGGGTGTCGGCCGGGTCATCGGTGAGCTCGGCCCGCTTTTCGATTACATCGTCTGCGACAGCCCCGCGGGAATCGAACGCGGCGCCCATCTCGCCATGTATTTCGCCGACGAAGCGGTGGTCGTGGCCAACGCCGAAGTGTCCTCGGTTCGCGACGCCGATCGCATGATCGGTCTCCTGACCAGCAAATCGCGCCGCGCCGAACTGGGCAAGACGATGCCGCAGCATCTCTTGCTGACCCGCTATGACGCCGAGCGGGTGGAGCGCGGTGAAATGCTGAAAGTCGAAGACGTGCAGGAGATTCTGGCCGTGCCGCTGCTCGGCGTCATCCCGGAATGCCCTTCCGTGCTGCAAGCCTCCAATATCGGCATGCCCGTGGTGCTCGACGACAAATCGCCGGCCGGCAAGGCCTACCGCGAGGCGGTCTGCCGCATTCTCGGCGAGGAGACGGACATCGTCATCCCACGCGCCGCCAAGCGCGGCCTCTTCGATCGTCTGCTGCGGAGAACAGCATGAGCTTGATGAGCCTGTTTCGCCGCCCGACGCGCGGCACGGCGGTCGCGGCGCGCGAACGCCTGCAGATCCTCCTGGCCCATGAGCGGGCGGGGTTGAGCGGCCCCGATTTCCTGCCGCAATTGCAACGCGAGATCCTTGACGTCATCCGCAAATATGTCCAGGTCGACGACCAGCGGGTACAGGTGAAGCTCGATAGCGATCAGAACTACTCGGTTCTCGAGGTCAATATCGAGTTACCGACCGTCGTCGAACGGCGCGCCCCGCGATAAGCGGGGCACCGCCGCGACATGAGCACGATCAGCGAGGCATGACGGGACTCTATCCGCACGGCGGCTTCGGGATGATCAACAAGCTCGGCTGACGATCGGCAGGCGCCGAAATCCAGCCCCGCACCGTCATCACCGCTTCGGCGAACGCTTGTGGAGCCTCTTGGGGCAGATTGTGGCCGGCATGCGCGATCACCCGATGTTCGTTCCGCGAGCATTCATGTGTGAGCACGCGGGGACAGGCTCAAGAGGCAGCGACGTCACCTGGCAAGCTCCGCTCGATTTCCGCGTCGAGTTCGGCGGCCAGATCGAAAAAGCGCCTGCGAACCTGCCGCGAATAGGGATTGGACCTCTCGATCGCCTGAAAGACCTCGGGCGCGTCATGACGCACCATTTCGATGGCCTGGACCAGCAGATCGAAGCTTTTCGTCGTCATCCGACTGGGCAGAGGCTCCATGCGGACCAGCACCTTGGCGATGAGATGGGTGAGCCCCTGCGCGATCGCCGCCTCATGGTCATGCGCTTCCGGCGTGGTGACGATCACTTTCAAGTTGAAGGCCTTGCGTAGAAACGCGGCAACCCGGAAGACCCGGCCGCCCTGGATCGGACAGAGGGCGATCTTCAGATTTTCCAGCCCGTTGCGGGCACTCTGCGGGCCGAACAGCGGATGCGTCGCGACGATATCCACATGCGGCGGAAGGAAGCGCCGCATGATGTCGGCCGGAACCACCTTGACCGATCCGACATCGAGCACCAGCACGCCCGGTCGCAAATAGGGCCGGATCGCATCGATGACCGAGGCAAAGGTGCTGACCGGCGTCGCGAGGACGACGACCGAAGCGCCGGCGGCAGCGGCAAGTCCGGTCGCGGTCACGCCATCCATCTGCTCGACGTCCGGCGGCACCGGATCATAGACCAGCACCTGGAAGTGCCGCCGCAAATGATCCGTCATCAGGCGCCCGAAGGCACCGAACCCGACAACGCCGAGAGTTGGTAATGATTGCTTTTCGTCCGACACAGGCGACAGTCTCCTTAAGGAGCCGCGACGCCGAACGGAATTTCTGCTGACACAACCGCTGGCGAAGCAGCGGTTGAAAGATGACGATGCACCCTGCCGCTAAACGTGCGGCCGGTAATACAGTCCAGAGGGGATGCGAGTCGTCATCATAGCGGTGATGAGAAAACACGGATGACGGCGCTCTGTCAAGAAAACCGACAGAAGGCGCTCCCTAATCCGAGCCTTGCCAATTGATGACGCTCAGAAAATTGCTGCTGCCGTCGGTCCACAGCAGACGGCGATCCGAGTTGTCGCGCCAGGGAGAGATCGCCGCCGCCACCTCGGGGATCTTCCAGAAGGCGGCATCGCTGGTATAAAGCGCCCAACTGATCGAACCTTCGCATTGATCGGTCTCTTGGGTTTCGAACCAATGCACGTCGAGATCGAGGGCCGCGGCCAGACCGCGATGCAGGGGCGACAGTTCGAAGGTCTCGAGTTCGAAATTGACCGCGAGAATGCCCCCCGGCGCAAGATGGCGCCGATAGAGTTCGAAGGCTTCCCTCGTCATCAGATGCATCGGCGGCGCGGCGCCGCGAAAGGCATCGACGACGATGATGTCGAACCGGCCAAGCTGGCCGGCTTGAGCTTCGCGTTCCAGTGACAGCCGTCCGTCGCCGGCAACAATATCGACCCGCGCCGGGCTGTCGGCGATGAAGCTGAAATAGCGGTTGGCGAGATCGATGACCGCCGGGTTCAATTCGTAATACCGCAGAGTATCGCCAGCCTTGGCCAACCCCGCCGCCATGCCGACGCCCTCACCGATGAGGCCAACCTTAAGCGGCACCGCGGGACCCAGGTCGCGGCGCCGGCGATTGTGGCGAAAAGCCAGGCCCAGGGCGTGATCACGATCGTAAGCACAAAAGATCTCCGAGCGCCGGTCCGACGCCTGGAACTGACTGCCCTGGTCCACCCCGGCCTGCTGCATGACGAAAGCGGCATTGGCGGCATCGTCCTTGGAATCGACATAGACTTTGACGACGCCATAGAAATTCCGAACGCGATCGACGGTAACCGCGGCGTCAGCCTTTAGTCCGCGCATGGTCCCGAGAGCGGCGAGCAGCAACAGGACCGCGCTGGCAACCGTGACGGCCCGCTGCCAGGGGCCGAAAGCACGAGACCGGGTAGGACGCAGGGCCAATTTGAACTCGTGGGAAAGAAACAGCAGCGCCGTGACGGCGACGGCAAGGGGAGCCTCCCAATAATCGCTGAACAGAATCGGCGCGAGCAGCGTGACGAACGCGCCCCCCACGGCACCGCCCAGCGCGATCACCAGATAGAACTTCGGCAAAGCGCGGGGCGGCGGCTGCAGACGCACGATTTCGCCATGGCACAACATGCAGCCGAAAAACAACGCCGCACATTGCAGTCCGACCTGAATCAGCACGTCCGTCGCCGCCTCCGGTTGCGGCAGCGACCGGCTGAGAGCCGCCGCGGCGACGAAGGCCAACAGCATCGGCGCGCGAGCGCGACCGGTCTGGAGGCCAAAACAGAGAACGAAGGTCAGGAGATAGGCGCTGAGCGGCGCCACCCATAAAAAAGGGATCACGGCCGACCATTGGGTAATCTGGTTGGTCGTCGCCAACAACAAAACCGACCCAAGCGCCGAATAGACCAGCCACCACCCTGTGGCGGCGGCCGGAGCGGTAGGGCCAAGGCCGGTCGCAGCGTCATCCCTTTCGACGCTAGGCCGCTTGTGCGACGTCAGAACGATCACCGCGCACACCATCATCAGCGCGGCATAGCCGTAGAAGGCGTCGGACCACAGACGTGTCTGATCGAGGCTGGGCAGCAGCGGTTCGACGATGAACGGATAGCTGAGCAGTCCGGCGAAAGAGCCGAAATTCGAAAGGGCGAAAAAACGCGAGGCGAGGATGCCTGGGTCGATCTCACTGAGCCAGCGCTGCAGCAAGGGCGACGTCGTGGCGAGAACGACGTAAGGGGCACCAACGCTGAGCGCCAGCAGGCGCAGAATGCGCCAAATCGGATCGGCGGCGTCGATCGGCTTGAGCGCCGTACTGGGCGTGATGGGCAGCATCAGGCAGGCGGCGGCGACGATGACGATCTGCAAGATGGCCTGAACCGCCACCGGTAACGGCCGAGTCGCCGCATAGGCGAAGGCATAGCCGAGCAGCAGGGCCGTCTGGAAAAACAGCATGCACACGGTCCAGGTGGTGGCGCTGCCGCCGAACCAAGGCAGAATGAATTTGGCGAGAACCGGCTGAACCTGGAACAACAAGAACCCGGCCACGGCCATCGCCGCAGCAAACAGAAATAACGTCAGCGTCCGCATCAGGCTTCCCCCGAACCGGCATCGCCCTTGCCGACGGCCGGATGGATGGAGAGCGACCGCCCGGCGGACTGCCCGGCCTCGAACGCCTCGGCCGCCACTTTCTTGCCTGATCCCCGGCCTTGGCGAAGATTGAGGTTCAGCTTCTCGAATTCCGCATCAACGATGGCATGGCGGACGAGAACGAGATCTCGCCCGCTGCTGACCCGATTGGCCTCGTCACGCTGCTTTTTCATAGCGGTCAATTTGTCGGCGATGGAAACGGCCATGCCAAACAGAAACGACCCTTTTTCATCATGGGTGTAGCGAATGAACCGCCGGGACTCGGCGTAAGCCACCCATGCCGTCTGCATCGCGACGGCAATGACGTCATAGACGTAGCGCGCCATTTCGAGGCTAGGCCCCTGGCCGAAAAACACAAAGCGGACGCGGCCGTTTTCATCCTTTTCCCGCCAGACCTTACAGTCGCAGAAATCGGCGATGGCCGGCACGCAGACCGATATCGGTTGGCGCTGTTTCTTGTTGGTTTCAACAACGCTTTGCGCACACTGCTCCTCGCGGATTTCCAAATCGCTGATCGACAGGTCATGCCGGTCCAGCAATTCGGCCACCTTGGCCGCCGCGCTCAAGGCCTCTTCCTCGGTGCAGCCATTGCTGACGGTCTTGGCGCGAAGCGCCTGAAGGCGGATTTTCAGCTTGTCGAGATCGGTCGCCATCACGTCGTCCGGTTCCTGTGAGCTCCCTTCTTTAGCACATCAGGAAGGATTTCATCCCACGCGAAGGACATTTATCGCTCGAATGGTTCTAACCTGATCCCAGTGGCCTGCTGTGATCAAGAGACTGGTTGAACCGCCAAGGCGCCAAGGGATTTGATGCGCCGCCAGGGGAAGCGGTCAAGCGTTTCGCTCATGTTCTTGCGCTGCAGGCATTTTATCGACGAGCTGCGGATTGGGAATGTGCGATGTGGCTGAGATGGACCGCAGCCTTGGCGTTCTTGGCGCCTTGGCGGTTCATCGGACGTGGGCACACACGTAGGCGCTAGGGCATGCACACATCTTCTTGAGCTCTATCCCGTCATTCCCGCGCAAGCGGGAATCCATGCGGCGCAAGGGCCCGTTTCTGCCGTTTTTGGATTCCCGCTTGCGCGGGAATGATGAAAGAGGAGCGGTTATTATTGCGCAGCTCCTTAAACGGCACGTTCTATAATTGTTTGAGCGATTGCCCTGGTCATTTGCGACCGCGCGGCCATCGAGAGATTTCAGTGTTCTGACGAAATCCCGTTCGATACAGGCGCCGCCGTGTGGTCCATCGACTGATAAGACACGGTAAAAAGCAGCACAGCGGCAAGAACGGCCACCAGCCACAGTGCGGTCCCCGACTTTGGCTTCGCTTTCCAGATCCGATCGGCTGGCGACACCGCAAGAATCGGCGCACCGCGTACCGGCAATCGGGTCACCAAACGGGTGGCAATCGCCCAAGAATCGGCTGACTTCCAATCGCCTTCCGGCAGCAAGGCGATTGCCGTGGCAAGCGCCTGGGTCGCCTTCTCCTTTGGCAACCCCGCCAAACGAGCGGCCTCGCCCCACGGATCGACCCCCAATCGGGTCAATGCCGACAGGACCGTCAGTGGCAATCCGCTTTTTTCTTCGCCGACGGATGCGAACAGAAAGTCATTGAACTCGGAATGACCGAGGGAAAACTCCGGACGCAGAGTCATATCGCGCCTCCCAGTTCCCGTAGCACCAGTTTATTCCCGTCACCTCGCCGCGTTTTGCATCGACGTGACGAGGCTGATAATGGCGTCATTGCGAGCGCAAACGAAGCAATCCAGTACCGGACTTCGGCTTCTGGATCGCTTCGCCTGAAGGCTCGCAATGACGATAGAGGGCAGCCCTTAGTAACCCGCGCTGTCCATATCGCCGTCCGCCATGGACGACGCACTCTTTTCCGGCTTCAGGGCAATCATGGCCTCGGTGGTGAGCAAGAGGCCGGCGACGGAGGCGGCACCTTGCAAGGCCAAACGCACGACCTTGGCGGGGTCGATAATCCCGGCTTCCATCATGTCGACAAAGACGCCGGTCTTCGCGTCGAAGCCATGGCTGACATCGCCCTGCTCCAAAAGCTTGCCGACGATGACCGAACTGTTGACACCGGCATTTTCGAGAATCTGCTTGGCGGGCGCCTGCAGAGCCCGACGCACGATGTCGATGCCGACCTTTTGTTCGTCGTTTTCGAAATTCAACCGACTGAGGCCCTTGCTGGCATAAAGCAGGGTGACGCCACCACCGGCAACCACACCTTCCTCGACCGCGGCCCGCGTCGCATGCATCGCGTCGTCGACACGATCCTTGCGCTCCTTCACCTCGACCTCGCTCGCGCCACCGACGCGGATGATCGCAACACCGCCGGCCAGTTTCGCCAGACGCTCCTGCAGCTTCTCCTTGTCGTAGTCCGAGGTGGTCTCTTCGATCTGCGCGCGGATCTGCGTACAGCGGGCCACAATGGCCGTCTTGTCGCCGACACCATCGATGATCGTGGTGTTGTCCTTCTCGATGCGGATCTTCTTGGCCTTGCCCAGCATGTCGATCGTGACATTCTCGAATTTGATGCCCAGATCTTCGGACACCACCTGTCCGCCGGTCAGGATAGCGATATCTTCGAGCATCGCCTTGCGACGATCACCGAAGCCAGGCGCCTTGACCGCCGCGACCTTGAGGCCGCCGCGCAGCTTGTTGACGACCAGCGTCGCCAACGCCTCGCCCTCGATATCCTCGGCGATGATGAGCAGCGGCTTGCCGCTCTGCATGATCGCTTCGAGCAGGGGAAGGATCGTCTGCACGCCGGGCAACTTCTTCTCGGACAAGAGGACGTAGGGATCGTCCAGTTCGACCAGCATCTTCTCGGCGTCGGTGACGAAATAGGGCGAGATATAGCCGCGATCGAATTGCATGCCCTCGACGATATCGAGTTCGGTCTCCAAGGATTTCGCCTCTTCAACGGTAATCACGCCTTCGTTGCCGACTTTCTCCATCGCTCTCGCGATCATCTCGCCGATCTCTGGATCATCATTGGCCGAGATCGTTCCGACCTGCGCGATTTCAGCGTTGGTCGAGACTTTCTTCGCAAGCTTTTTGATGTCCTCGACCACCGCTTGGACCGCGAAATCGATGCCGCGCTTCAAATCCATCGGATTCATGCCGGCGGTCACCGCCTTAAGGCCTTCGCGCAGGATCGCCTGGGCCAAGACCGTCGCGGTCGTCGTGCCGTCACCGGCCGCATCGCTGGTCCGGGAGGCGACCTCCTTGACCATCTGCGCGCCCATATTCTCGAACCGGTTGGAAAGCTCGATTTCCTTGGCGACCGTCACACCATCCTTGGTGATGCGGGGTGTGCCATAGGATTTGGCGAACACCACGTTGCGGCCCTTGGGACCGAGGGTCACCTTCACCGCGTTCGCCAGCATGTCGACGCCGCGCATCATCAGATCGCGCGCTTCGCCGTTAAATTTAACTTCTTTGGCAGCCATGTTCCGTCTCCGAATTGTTAAGCCGCTTTCGCCTTTGCGGACGTCCGATCGAGCACACCCAGGATGTCGGTTTCCTTCATGATCATGAGATCTTCGCCATTGAGCTTGATCTCACTGCCCGACCATTTTCCGAACAGCACGAAATCGCCGGCCTTGACGGCGAGCGGATGCAGATTGCCGTTCTTGTCGCGAACGCCGGGACCAACGGCAACGACTTCACCTTCCATTGGCTTTTCTTTCGCCGTATCGGGGATGATGATGCCGCCTGCGGTTTTCCCTTCCTGCTCGACACGGCGGATCAGGACGCGATCCTGTAGCGGACGCATTTTCATGAACGGTCTCCAGAATTTACTGAGAAGTTGGCACTGTATGAGCGGGAGTGCCAATACATGGATCATAACATAAGGCGAAATTTTGGAAAAACAACTGCGGCGTCACTGTGACGTTCGCAGCGTTTTTCCAGTGCATTTCTTGGTAAAATTTTCAGCGCAAAACCGCGATATAAATAATTATTTTTGGCGCCGCGCCCCTTCGGCCGTTTCGGACAACCCGATGATCACACAGCAGATCGCCATCAGGACGACGGACAAAGCCGAGGCCGCCGGAAAATCGGCGCCGGTTTCCGAAATCTTCGAATAGAGCAGCAAGGACAGGATGTTGAGCTGCGTGCCGACCAGAGCGAGAGCCGTTCCGTAAGCGCCGATGGCCACGGCCGACGTCAGGCAAAAGGCCCGCAACAAGGCCGGAAACACTTGCGGCAGCAGGATGTCCCAAAGGACTCGCCAGGAGGCCGCCCCCAGGCTTTGCGCGGCCAAAAGCTGGCTCTGGTCGAAATTCCGGAGAACCGGCAGCACCACCATCACCACGCGCGGAATCAGATAATAGCTGTAGGCCAGGCCCAGGCCGGCCGGCGTGAAGATTAGGGCCCCGACGATCGCCGGGTCCAATCCCAGTTTGGCCAGGGCCAAGGTGACAAACCCGGCGCGGCCGAGCAGCAGAATGAAGCCATAAGCAACGATCAGCCCGGAAAAGGTCAGTGGCAGAGCGATGACGAACAGCAAAGCGGTGCGCAGTCCATCGGACAAACGGGAGAGATGAAGGGCGACGCCAAATCCGATCACCACCGACGCAAACGGCGCCGTGGTCCCCAAGATCAGGCTGCCGCCCAAACCCCGCCAGAACAATGGGTCGGCGAACAAGTGGCGGAAGGCCCCCAGACCTCCCGCCAAAGCCCCAACGACCACCGAGCCTAAGGGGGCCGCGAAAAACAGCAGGAAGATCGCCGCGCAAGGCAGCAGAAAGCTCACCTGGATGCGGCGTGAGGCCATTTACTGATCGAGGGCCGCGCGGGCCCATCCTTCGTCGATCGCCGTCTTGGCGGCCTGCGCCTTGACCACGTCGACCGGCTTCAATTGAGGCGCCGGAGGAAGCTTGGCGGCGATATCCGCCGGCAACGAAACACCCGGCACGGACGGCCGCACGAACCCTTCGGCGAAGGTGGCCTGGCCCTGGTCGGTCATGATGAAATTGAGCCACAGCCGGGCGGCATTCGGATTGGGGCCATTTTTTACCAGGCTGATGGCATAGGGCGCCGCCGCCGAGGCCTCTTTCGGAATCACCACGGCGACATCGTCACCCATCCCATCGACATATTTGGCTTTCAAGCCATCGTTCTCATAACCGATCCAGATGGGAATCTCGCCCTTCAAGAACTGCGCATAGGGCGTGGTGCCGACCGTACGCAGCACATTGCCGCTTTTGTGCAGCTTGCCCAGATAGTCCAACCCGGGCGCGACGTTATCCATATCGCCGCCGCCGGCGAAATTCGCCGCGAAGACCACCACCTGGCCCTGGCCGGTCGAGCGCGGGTCAAGATAGACGACGCTTTTCTTATAGTCCGGCTTCAACAGATCGGCCCAGGATTGGGGCACGGTCTTGACCAGTTTGGTATTGACCAGGAACGCGACGTTGAGGGTGTGAATGGTGAACCACTTCCCCTCGGCTTGGCGAAACGCCGGGGCCAATTTGTCGAAATTGACCGGCTTGAAAGGCGCCAAAACATCCTTGCTCATCGCATCCACCGCCGACCCGGCGAAATAGTATGCCGTGTCGGCCTGAGGCCGATTGCGCCCTTTTTCCAGCGCCGTCACCGTCACCGCCGAACCGATGTCGTTGTAGACGATCTCGACCTCCGGATAGCGCTTCTTGAAATTGGCGAACTGGCTCTTCCAGTTGGCCCAGGTCGGGCCAGTGTCGAACGACACCACCATGCCCTCCTTGACGGCGGCCTCGTAGAGCGTTTTCTCTCCATCGTAGAGTTCCGGTCCATCGAAAGCCATGGCGGCAATCGGCAACGCCAAAGTGGCGGAGAATGCGAGACGAGCAAGCCAGGTCACCATGATCACACTCCTGAGGGATTGAAGGTCGAGGGCGAAAGCAGCCGAATGGCGTTGGCGGGAATTTGTACGGCGGCGATATCACCCCGATAGCCTCCGCTTTCGCCAAGCAGAACCGTTTCGGAAAGCGCCATTTCGAAACGGCGAATCGGACCGGCGAACCGATCGCGCCGAAGCTCGCCGGTCAACACCGCGCCATCGGCCCGGGCGTCATCGGGACTGGCCAATGGCACGATCCGTTCCGGGCGGACCAGGGCGATAACGGCGGAACCGGACGGCCAGCCCGCCGTATCGCACGACAGCATTCCGAAGGCGGTCGAAATATGTCCCGCGTCCCTGATCGTGGCGTCCCACATATTGGCCTTGCCGACGAACGAGGCGACCGTGCGATCAACCGGGGCGTCATAAAGAACTTGCGGCGGCGCGACCTGCAGCATCCGTCCGCCATGCATCACGGCAACCCGGTCGCCGATCGACATCGCCTCTTCCAAATCATGCGTCACATGCAGCGTGGCGATGGCGGCATCACGCTGCACGCGGACGATCTCGTCGCGCATTTCGACACGCCGAAAGGCGTCGAGAGCCGACAACGGTTCATCGAGAAGCAAGGCGCGCGGCGAAAACACCAGGGCGCGCGCCAGCGCCACGCGCTGCTGCTGGCCGCCCGACAGACTGACCGGCATGCGATCGGCGAAGCCAGCAAGACCGACCCGGTTTAAGGCGAGCCCCGCCTGATCCAGCCGCTGTTGCCGGGAAACGCCGCGCACCTTCAACGGATAGGCGACATTTTGCGCCGCCGTCATATGCTGAAACAGGGCGTAGGACTGAAAAACGATGCCGAGATCCCGCCGATGCGGCGGCAACCCGGCCAAATTCCGGCCATCCACCAGAATGCGTCCGCTGTCGGCTTCGAGAAAACCGGCCAGCAGTTTCAGCAAGGTCGTCTTGCCCGACCCGGACGGCCCGATCACCACCAGCAGTTCACCGTCCGCGATTTCCAGATCGACATCGAAAACGCCGGCGTCGCTACCGGGATAGCGATAAGTCACATTTTGAAAATGAATGGCCATCTGGATCCTTACCCCCGCGCCGCGCCGCCGGCCCGGGCGACAAAGGCGCCAATGGCCGCCGCCGCCACCGCCAAACTCAGCAAAACCACCGTGGCGGCGCAGGCAAAACCGGTCGCGCCATAAAAGGCCTGCAGTAAAAACGTCGGATAAGTCCGATTGAGGAAACCCGACACCAGATTGGACAACTGGAATTCGCCAATCGACAGGGCCGCGACGGTGATCAGGCCGGACAGCACGCTGTGGCGCAGGGTCGGCACCACAATATCGAAAAAACGACTGGCGAAGCCGGCGCCAAGCGAACCGGCCACCGCCTCCAAGTCGGCAAGCCGCAGAGTCTCCATGTCGGCCAACAAGGTGTTGAGCAGATAGGGCAGGGTCAACACCACATGGCCGGCGATCAACAAGGGCGAACTTCCCAGCCAAGGCAAGGCATCGGTGGAAAACAGCAGGATGAAGCCAAAGGCCAAGGTCAGTTCGGGCACCGCCACCGGCAACAGACTGACCAACCGGCCTGCGAAGCGAACCGACCGTCTGGACTGGGTGTGCAGGGCGTAAGCGGCCGGCAGACCGACCAGCACATCGATCACGCTGGTCACCGAGACCACCATCAGGCTGGTGCGAAAGGCCCTGAGCAGGCTGGAGTCGTCGAGAAGAGCCGCATACCAATGCAAGGTGGCGCCGGTCGGCAGCAGGCTATTGGCCCAAACCTCGCCGAACGAACCGACCACCAGCAGCAGAATGGGCGCCGCCAGATAGATCAGATAAAGGTAGGTCAGAACCGCCATACGTCCGCCACAGAATGATCGATACCGGCGACTTGTAAGATATCTTCCATTCGCCGTGCGTGACCATTCTGTGAAACCTGCGTTCCCTTAACGATCGGGGCAGCGCAGCAAACTGATCGCCAGTCGATCCAGGCAGTCTTCGACGCTCGCGCAAACGGTGACGCCGGGCACACTCGGGGCATCGCAGAGCGAAAAGACCGGCTTTTTGAACTGCATGCCGAAGGCCATTTCCGACAAGGTTCCGTATTCTCCGCCAACGGCGATCAACGCCTCGGCCGAACGGGCGATCAGGATATTGCGGGCCGGACCGAGACCGGTCGCCAGCGGCAGAGAGACATAGGGATTGGCGGCCCGCCAGTCCTCGTCGGGAATGAAGCCAATGGTCAGCCCTCCCGCAGCGAAAGCCCCGCGCGAAGCGGCTTCCATCACCCCGCTTTTGCCGCCTGTGAGTAAGGGGACTCCCATTTTGGCCAATTCTTGGCCGATCGCCTCGGCGACGTCCAACTGCGCCACACTGGCGTCCCGCGGACCGATCACCGCCACCGGCAGGGCGCGCACGCCACCTTCGCGGGAGAGCCAACAAACGGCCGCGCGAGGGCTGAGCGTCTCTCCGCGCGGCACGCCGTCCTCCCCCGCGACCCAAGACCGGTTCCAGGCCTCAAAACGATAAGGACCGCAATGCAAGGTGCGGGTCGCCTGATTGACGATGAGAGGGGACATTTTTGCGATCTCCGGCATGCTTTTCCGATGGCATCGATCCTGTAAGATAGTTTACAGATGAAGGCAAGCCCCCGAGGGCCCCTTCTTTTCACAAGGCAAAGACGGCAATCGTTCCATGACTGCGAAACCCGAGACCCTGAGCGCACGCCAGCAACGCATCGTCGCCTGGATTGAAGAGCAGGGCTACGCCACCCTCGAGGCGTTGGCTCATCATCTGCAAGTCTCCATGCAGACGGTACGGCGCGAAGTCATCTGCCTCGACGCCTCCGGTCATTTGCAGCGCTTTCACGGCGGCGCCGGACGAACCGACGGGCGAGTGCGCCTGGGATATGGCGGAAAGAGCGCCTTGGCGCGCGATGCCAAGGAACGGATCGCCATGGCCGCCGCCGCCGCCATCACCGATGGCGCGGCTGTCTTTCTCGATGTCGGGACAACCGTCGAGGCCATCGCCCGCGCGCTGATCGCGCGAAAAGACCTGCGAATCATCACCAACAGCCTGAACAGCGCGCGCATTTTTCAGGACCACCCATCCTGCTCGACCTTCGTCCTCGGCGGCACGCTTCGCGGTCCGGATGGATCGCTGGTCGGAGATCTGACGACGACGACCTTGCAACAGTTCAAGGCGGATGTGGCGATCATCGGCTGTTCGGCCATCGAGGCCGACGGATCGGTCATGGATTATGATGTCGATAAGATCGCGGTCAAACGGGCCGCCATCGCGGGCGCTCGTCAGTCCTGCCTGGTGGCCGACGCGGCGAAATTCACGCGCCACGCCGTGACCTGCATCGCCGCCCTCGCCGATTTCACCGCCTTGATAACGGACACGCCGCCCCCCGCCAATGTCATCGCGGCACTGGGTGGATGCCGGTTGGTCGTCGCCTAGAGCCTACCCTTCGTTCCGGTAGTTCGGCGCTTCCCGGGTAATGGCCACGTCATGCACATGGCTTTCGCGCAAACCCGCCTGGGTGATCCGGCGGAACGTGCATCGGGTTTGCATGTCGCCGATGGTGGCATTGCCGGTATAGCCCATGCCGGCGCGCAAGCCGCCGACCAGTTGATGAATCACCGTTCCCACCGGCCCCTTGTAGGCGACGCGGCCTTCGATGCCTTCCGGAACCAGCTTGAGGCTGTCGTTGACCTCCTGCTGGAAATAGCGGTCGGCCGAACCGCGCGCCATGGCGCCGATCGACCCCATGCCACGATAGCTTTTGTAAGACCGCCCCTGATACAGGAAGACCTCACCGGGGCTTTCCTCGGTCCCGGCGAACAAGGAACCGATCATCACGCAGGACGCGCCGGCGGCGATCGCCTTGGCGACATCGCCGGAAAATTTGATGCCGCCGTCGGCGATCAAGGGAATGTTGGTTTTGTTGGCTTCCTCGGCCACTTCGAGAATCGCCGACAATTGCGGAACACCGACACCGGCAACGACGCGGGTGGTACAGATGGTCCCCGGCCCGATGCCGACTTTGAGGCCGTCGACGCCAACCGCGATCAAGGCGCGCGCCGCTTCCGGCGTCGCGATATTGCCGGCGATCACTTGGGCGCGCGGATAGCGAATCTTGATCGCGGCCACCGATTCGATCACGCCCTTCGAATGTCCATGCGCCGTATCGACCACCAGAACATCGACCCCGGCATCGAGCAAGGCTTCGGCCCGCGCCATGCCGTCGGACCCGACGCCGACGGCGGCGCCAACCCGCAAACGGGCTTTTTCATCCTTGCAGGCCCTTGGATAGGCCTGGGCCTTTTCCATGTCCTTGACGGTGATCAGGCCGATGCAGCGGAAGGCATCATCGACGACCAGCAGTTTTTCCAGGCGATTCTGATGCAACAAGCGCTTGGCTTCTTCCGGCGGCACGCCTTCGCGAACGGTGATCAACCCGTCCTTGGTCATCAGTTCGGCGATGCTCTGGTTGGGATTGGTGGCGAACCGCACGTCGCGATTGGTCAGAATGCCGACCAGTTTGCCCGATCCTTGTTCGACCACCGGAAAACCGGAAAAATTATGCTGGGCCATCAGCGCCAGCGCGTCGGCCAGCGTCTGCTCGGGATGGACGGTGACCGGATTGACCACCATGCCCGATTCGAAACGCTTAACCCGGCGCACTTCTTCGGCCTGCGTTGCGATGTCGAGATTTTTGTGGATGATGCCGATACCGCCGGCCTGCGCCAGCGCAATGGCCAATCGGCTTTCGGTGACCGTATCCATCGCCGCTGAAATCAGCGGAATGCCCAATTCGATGGTTTGGGTCAGACGCGTGCGGGTATCGGCCTGGGCGGGAAGAACGCTCGATTCGGCAGGCACCAGAAGCACGTCGTCGAAGGTAAGGGCTTCTTTGATCTGCATGCCGCCTCCGGGGGTGATCGGGATTGGCGGCACATCATACACATTATGGGAAACCTCGCAAGCCGCAGGCGGCGTGCGTATATGTCGGTAGCGCATAGCAACACTTCGGAAGAATGGGGTCAGAATGCAGCTTGAAGTCCTCCACGTCCCGGCGATCCAAGCGGATCCGGCCCATCCTCCAATCCTGTTCGTTCACGGTTCCTATTGCGGCGCCTGGATCTGGGCCGAGAAATTCATGCCCTATTTCGCCAGCCGCGGGTTTTCCTGCCACGCGATGTCATTGCGCGGCCATGGCGGAAGCGAGGGCGACTTGGCCTGGGCCTCCGTCAGCGACTATATCGACGACGTCGCCACTGTCGCCGCCGATTTGGGAGGGATGCCGATCGTCATCGGCCATTCCATGGGCG
>DATNIV010000456.1:0-14993 GCA_035604255.1 Telmatospirillum sp.
GGGGGAGAGACTGGACATCGCGGTGGTCGTCAAAGCGCTCATCTGTTCCGTCGTCAGGCTGTCCACTTGGGTTGCCGTCAGACCCGACAGTTGGGTCGTGGTGAGCGCCGCGATTTCGGTGGTCGTCAGGCCGTCGAGCCCGGTGGAGGACAGCGCGCCGATCTGCGTCGTCGAGAGGGCGCCCATCTGGGTCGATGTCAATTCCGCCATCTGGGCGTCGGTCAAGGCGCCAATCTGGGTGGCGGACAGCGCCGCAAGCTTGGTTGTCGTCAGGCCGTTCAACTGTGTGGCGGTGAGCGCCGCGATCTCGGTGACCGTAAAGCTCCGGAGTTGCGTCGTTGAGAGGGCCGAGAGCGCCGTGGTCGTCAATCCGCCAAGCTGGTCATTCGTCAAGCTGGCCAACTGTGTCGTCGTCATGCCGCCCAACTGGGTGACGCTCAACCAACTGATCTGCTCCTGATCGAGGCCACTGATCCCATCGATGGACAAAGCGCCGATCTGCGTGGCGGAGAGCGCGCCAAGTTGGTCTGCCGTCAACGCGCCACTCTGCGTGTCGGTCAATCCGGCGATCTGGGTGGTGGTGAGCGCCGCCAGTTCGGTGATCGTCAATCCCGCGACTTGGCTTGCGCTCAACGCGGATAGTCCGGTTGCCGTCAGTCCCCTTAACTGGCTGGTGGTGAGTGCCGCCAGTTCGCTGGTCGTCAGCCCACTGATTCCGGTGGTGGAGAGCCCCTTCATTTGTGTCGCCGTCAGGACCGCAATCTGGGACAGGGTCAGGGCGCCGATCTGCGTATCGGTTAGATATCCCATCTGCGTAGAGCTCAGCGCGGCCAGAGCCGTGTTTGCGAGGCCGGCGATCTGCGTGGTGGTGAGCGCCGCCAATTCGGTGGCGGTCAACTGGCTGAATTGCGTTGTGGTGAGCGCTGCCAGGACCGTGCTGGTCAAACCGCCGATCTGTCCCAGTTCAGCCGCCGTCATGCCGCCCATCTGGGTGACGCTCAACGCGGAGACCTGCGTCGAGGACAGGCCGCTGATCGCCGTGGCGGTGATGGCGCCGATTTGCGTCGCGGTCAGGCAGGCAAGCTGATCCGTCGTCAAGGCGGCGATCTGCGTTGCGGTCAAGGCGCCGATCTGACCGGTGGAAAGCGCGGAAAGATCGACCGTCGGCAAGGCGCTGATCTGTGCGGCGGAAAGCGCCGCGATGTCCGTGGTGGTCAATCCCTTGATTTGAGCCGTCGACAAGGCCGCGATTTGAGTGGCGCTTAAAGCTCCGAGTTGGCCGGAGGTTAGTGCCGCCAGCGCGGTGACGGCCAGGCTGTGCACTTGCGTTGTCGAGAGAGACGCGATTTGCGTTGCCGTCAGTCCGCCGATTCCGGTGACCGATAAGGCTGTCATCTGGGTCGTCGTCAGAGCGGCCAACTCATCGATGGTCAGTCCGCCGACCGCCGTTTGAGACAGAGCGCCGACTTGCGCCGCCGTCAGGGCGCCCAGTTGGGTCGTGGTCAAGGCGGCCACTTGCGTATCGCTCAGGCTTTTGACTTGCGTTACCATCAAGGCGCTGATTTGCGTGGTCGTCAGCGCGCCGATTTCGGTGCTGCTCAGCGCCGCCACTTGCGTCGTGGTCAGCGCTCTGATCTGGGTGAAGGTCAACGCCGCCAGATTGGTGGACGAAAGGGCGGCGAGCTGGTCGTTGCTCAAGGCGGCGATCTCCGTCGCCGTCAGGCTGCGCAGTTGCGTGGTGGTCAACGCCGCCAACTGGGTGGCCGTCAGGCCGCCGATCCCCGACGTGGTTATTCCGCCGATTTGCGCCGCGCTCAAAGCCGCGATCTGATCGCCGGTGAGGGCCGCCAATTGTGTGCCGGCGAGTCCTTTGATCTGCGCCGTCGACAGCGCCGCCAGATCGGTGGTGGTGAGGGCCGCGAGTTGGTCGGTCGACAAGGCGCTGATTTGCGTCGCGGTCAGGCCCTTCATCTGAACCGTCGTCAGACCCGCCAGTTCGGTGGCCGTCAAGCCGCCGATCGCCGTGGTGGACAGCGCCGCCACTTGTGCCGAGGATAAGCTGGCAAACTGCGTTTGGCTGAAGCTGGCGATTTGAGTGTCACTCAGATTGGCAATTTGAGCGGCCGTGAGCGCGGCAATTTGCGTGGCGCCGAAAGCGCCGATCTCGGTGCTGGTGAGCGCGGCGATTTGCGTCGTCGCCAAGCCCTTGATCTGAGTGACGTTCAATGCGCCAAGCTCGCTTGGCGTCAAATTGCCGATCTGGATATTGGTCAGGGCGCCCAACTCGGTTGCCGTTATGCCGCGCAACTGGGTCGTCGTCAGCGACGCGATCTGCGTGGCCGTCAACCCGGTGACCGCCGTGGTCGTCAGAGCGCCCAATTGCGTCGCGGTGAGGGCGCCAAACTGCGTTGCGCTCATCGACGCGATCTGCGTGGCCGTCAGGCCCTTGATCTGCGTCGTGCTGAGGACCGCCAATTCGCGGACCGTCACGCCGGCCAACTGGTCGGTCGTGAGAGCTGCGATCTCGGTGGCCGTCAAGCCCGACATCTGGCTGGTTGTCAGCGCCGCGATTTCGGTTGCTGCCAGAGCGCCGATCGCCGTGGTGGAGAAAGCGCCCATCTGAGTCGCCGTCAAGGCGGCAAACTGGGCTGTGTTCAAGGCCGCAACCTGCGTGTCCGCCAAGCTGTTGATCTGCGTGGCCGTCAGTGCGGCGATTTGGCTCGTTGTCAGGGTGGCGATCTGCGACGTCGTCAGGGCGGCGATCTGCGTCGCCGTCATCCCTTTGACCTGTGTATTGGTCAAGACGGCCAGCTCGGTTGCCGTCAGATTGGCGATTTGGTCGGTTGAGAGAGCTGCGATCTGTGTTGCGGCCAGGCTATGAATTTGCGTCGTGGCCAAAGCGGCCAATTGAGACGTGGCGAGGCCATTGATTGCCGCGGTCGAAAGCGCCGAAATCTGCGCCGCCGTCAAAGCGGCGAGCTGGTCCGGCGTCATGGCGGCCATTTGTGTCGCCGTCAGGCCTTTGATCTGCGTGGTGGACAGCGCCGCCAGTTCGGTGCTGGTCAGCGCGTTCAATTGGTCGGCGCTCAGCGTTCCCAATTGTGTCGCTGTCAACCGTTTGAGTTGCGGGATGGAGAGCGCGGCCAGTTCGCTGCTGGTCAAGCCGCCGATCGCCGTCGTCGAGAGCGCCGCCACTTGCGTCGCCGTCAAAGCGGCGAGTTGGGTCGCGCTCAGCGCGGCCACTTGCGTGTCGGTCAGGCTCCCGATCTGATTGGCTGTCAAGGCGGCCATTTGCACCGTGCTCAGGGCGGCGATCTCGGTGAGGGTGAGCCCGGCCACCTGTGTCGTCGTCAGGCCGCTGATTTGCGTGGTGGAGAGTGCCGCCAGATCCGAAGTCGAGAGGCTGCCAAGCTGATCGGCGCTCAGGGCGCCAATCTCGGTCGAGGTCAGGTTGCGCAGTTGGGTCGTCGTCAGCGCGTCGATCTGTGCCCCGCTGAGACCGGAAATTCCGGTGATCGACAGAGCGCCCAGCTGCGTCGCGGTAAAGGTGGAGAGTTGGGTTTCTGTCAAGGCCGATACCTGCGTATCGCTCAGGCCTTTGATCTGCGTGGTGGAGAGCGCCAACAGTTCGGTGGGGGTCAAGGCGGCGAATTGGGTCGCCGTCAGCAATCCCACCTGCGTTGCGGTCAAACTTCTGATCTGGGTGGTCGTCAAGGCGGCCAGTTCGTCGACAGTCAATCCTCCGATGGCCGTGCTGGAAAGCGCGGCGATCTGTGTCGACGCCAAGGCGCCGAGTTGCGTCAAGGACAGCGCCGCCACCTGTGTGTCGAGCAGATTCTTGATCTGAGCGACGGTCAGCGCTCCGATCTGGGTGCTTGTCAGGATGCTGATTTCGGTGAGGGTCAGTCCGCCAATTTGTGTCGTCGTCAACCCTTTGATTTGGGTGATGGAGAGCGCCGCCAATTCGGCGACGGACAGATTGGCGAGCTGGTCTTGACTGAGCGCGCCGATTGCGGTCGCCGTCAGTCCCGCGATTTGCGTGGCAGAGAGCGCCGCAATCTGCGTTTCGCTCAAATTGCTGATCGCCGCCGTCGTGAGGGACGCCATTTGCGTCACCGTCAGGGCGCCGAGTTGATCGGCGGTCAAGGCGCCGACTTGCGTGTCGGCCAATCCCCGGATCGCGGTGGTGGTGAGCCCGGTTAAGGCGGTGGTCGTGAGAGCGCCAAGTTGGTTGGCCGTCAGAGTCCCCACCTGTGTCGCCGTCAGGCCTTTGATCTGCGTCGTGGTGAGTGATGCCAACTCGGTAACGGTCAAGCCGCCGATCGCGGTTGTTGAGAAGGCGCCGATTTGCGTTGCCGCCAGGCCGGCAAATTGGTCGAGGCCGAACGACGATACCTGCGTGTCGCTGAGACAGGCGATTTGGCCGGTCAACAAGGCGCTCAGCTGAACGGCGGTCAGATTTCCGATCTCGGTGGCGGTGAGGCCGCTCAGCTGGGTGGGCGTCAGTCCCCTCATCTGCGTACTGGAGAGCGCGCTCATTTGATCGGCCGTCAGGCTGGCAATCTGGTCGTTGCTCAAGGCGCTGATTTCGGAGGCGGCCAGACCAAGAAGCTGGGTTGTGGTCAAGGCGGCGATCTGCGTGGCGGTGAGGCCGCTGACCCCGTTGATCGACAGTGAACTCAACTGCGTCGCCGTCACGGCGCCAAGCTGGGTTGTGCTCAAGGACGCTATCTGAGTATCGGCCAACCCTCTGATTTGCGTGGTGGTGAGTGAGGCCATATCGGTGGTCGAGAGGGCTCCAAGCTGGTCCGTCGTCAAAGCGCGCATCTGTACGGCGGTGAGGCCATAAAGCTGGGTTGTGGTGAGCGCCGCAATTTGCGTCGCCGTCAAGCCGTTGATCTGCGTGGCGGTCAGTGCCGCCAACTGCGTCGGGGTCAGAGCGACGATTCCGGTGACATCCAACGACGTCAGTTCGTCTGCGGTCAGTCCCCTGATCTGCGTGACCGTCAGGGCGGCGAGTTCCGTGGTGGTCAGGGAATTCAACTGATCGGTCGCCAAATCCGCAATCTGCGTCGCGGTCAGTCCGACCAGCTGAGTGCTGGTCAAGGCGGCAAATTGCGTGTCTGTCAGGGCGGCGATCTGATCATCGGTGAGCGCCCTGACTTGAGCCGCGGTCAACCCCCCCAATTGGGTCGTGGTCATCGCGGCAAGTTCCGTCGTGCTCAACCCTTGAATCTGCGATGTGCTCAACGCTCCGATCTGAGTGGGCGTCAAGGCGGCGAATTCGGCCGGGGTGAGGGCTTGCAACTCGCTCGCGGTCAACCCTTTGATCTGTAACGTCGAGAGGGCTGCGACTTCTTCCGCGCCCAATGCTTCGACCTGAGCGTCAATGAGAACGGAAAGCTGCGTCGCGCTGAAGGCCATTTGACTGACGGACAACGCGCCGATTTGCGTCGTTGTGAGAGCGGCCATCTGTGTGGTGGTCAGCGCCTGGAGTTGCGTGCTGTTCAGTTCCCCGATCTCGGTAATCGTGAACGCGCTGATCTGGTCGGTGCTCAGCGACGTGATATCGCTTCTTGTCAGACTGCGGATGGTCGTTGCCGCCAGCCCGGCGATATCGGTTACGCTGAGAGATGATATGGATGACACGGCAACGCACCTCCCACCAGGTTACGAGAGGGCGAAAATTCGCCGCCCCAGTTCCCCATCCGGCCGAGAGCGGGTGTCCACCCGGCCGGCCTGTCGTTTTTTAACTGCGAGGCGCCGCATAAAGTGCTCCGCAAACATTTCACGCGCGAACAGAAATAAACCATGCGCCAAGGTAAAATTAATTTCTTAAGATGGGTTGTTATTTTTGAAATGCATAAAATAAAACAACGATGCGTCCATCGTATTGCTGCGATGGTTACTTTTATAATTACTATATTGTACCAATGCGGTGGTGCGTTAATGTCCAGAGAAGAATTAAGCAAAAATAGGGCCAGGGTGTTAAAAAAATATTAACCTGTTGATATAAGTGAATTTTTTCTATTCTCGGTAGAATGTTGGGGGTGTCGTGGCAGGCACATTTCAGCCGGTTGCTCGGCAGAAATTTCCCATGTCGGACGCTTATGCATTTGCCGTCGGGGTGTTTGCCCGCCAAGAGGGCGGCATTTGCCCATTCGGCAACCGATGCGATGGGCCCGGTTGCCGAATCGTCAGGCGAGATCCTCACGCTTAGGCTGCCAGATCCTCGCCGGCCAAGACGCGTTTGATCAGAGCGATGGTTTCGGCAACGCCGTAGAGTGCGATGAAGGACCCCATGCGCGGGCCCTGATCTTGTCCCAACAAGATCTCGTAAAGGGCTAAGAACCAGGCGCGCAGATCGGCGAAGACCGGATGATGTTTGCCGATTTCGTAAACCATCGTTTGGATGGCTTCGGCATTGGCGCCAACTGGCAGCGCGGCCAGTTCGCGGGCCAGGTCCTCCAGGGCGGCGGCCTCTTCGGCCGACGGGTGGCGATAGCGCTTGTTCGGTTTGACGAAGTCCTTGTAGTAGGCTACCGCGTAATCGACCAATTTGTCGAGGAAGGGGGCGTTGGTCGGCGTTGCTTCGGGCACATATCGGCTGATGAAATGCCATAGAACGCCACGGTCCTCGGCATGACAGACCGAGGCGAGATTGAGTAAGATATTGTAAGACAGGCCGGTTTCCGGTTCCGGCGGGTGACCGTTGTGGATGTGCCAGGCCGGATTGTTGAGGCGTTTCCCCGCGTCTTCCGCCAGATATTTCTCGACGAAGGTCAGATAGTCGTCGACGGTGCGCGGGATGACGTCGAAATACAGCCGCTTGGCCGCCTTCGGCTTTTGAAACATGAACAGCGCCAGACTTTCGGGAGGCGCATAGCGCAGCCAATCCTCGACCGAGAGGCCATTGCCCTTCGACTTCGAGATTTTTTGGCCCTTGTCGTCGAGAAACAGCTCATAGCTCAAATTCATCGGCGGCGTGCCGCCCATGATGCGGCAGATGCGGCTGGCCAGTTGATAGCTGGGAATCAGGTCCTTGCCCGACATTTCGTAGTCGACATTCAGCACATACCAGCGCATGGCCCAGTCGGCCTTCCACTGCAGCTTGACGCGACCGCCGGTGACCGGCGTCTCGACCAGGCTGCCATCCTCGTCCTTGTAGACGATGGTGCCGGTTTTCGCATCGCGCTCGACCACGGGCACCTGCAGCACATTGCCGGTTTTCGGGCAGACGGGAAGGAAGGGGCTGTAGGTCTGCTGGCGTTCCTCGCCCAGCGTCGGCAGCATGACCTCCATGATGGCGTCGTAATGTTCGAGCACCTTGCGGCAGCCGTCGTCGAAACGTCCCGAGAGATACCAGTCGCTGGCGCTCTGGAACTCATATTGGAAACCGAAGGAATCGAGGAATCCGCGCAGCATGGCGTTGTTATGATGCCCGAAGGACTCGTGGGTGCCGAAGGGATCGGGGATATTGGTCAGCGGCTTGCCGAGATGTTCGCGGACCATCTCCTTGTTGGGGATGTTGTCAGGCACCTTCCGGAGGCCGTCACGATCATCGGAAAAAGCGAACAGCCGGGTTGGTATCTCCGGCGCCAGCACTTCAAAAGCGCGCCGCACCATGGTGGTCCGCGCCACTTCGCCGAAGGTCCCGATGTGCGGCAGGCCGGACGGGCCATAGCCGCTTTCGAATAGAACGTAGCCTTTGGCCGGTTTTTCGCCCTTCAACCGTTGATCGAGGAGCGCCAAAGCTTCCTGGAATGGCCAGGCGGTGGCGGAACGGGCAAGGTTGCGAAGGCTGTCGGACATGGGTTTCGTTCACAATCGAATTTAAGGGAAGCTGGGAAAACTAGGCTGCTCCGCGCCGGTCGTCAACGATGACGCTTGTTGTTCGTTGCGTATCCGTCTTTATACTGCCGGCTATGACCGTGACCGACCTTCCCCGGCTCGCTTTGCCCGCCGCTCCCATCGTCGTTGTCCATCGCGGAGCCCTGTGGCTGACGCCGGATGGCGAGATCGAGACCTTGACATTGCCCGAAGCCATCCGCCGGGTGCGGGCGGCGCCGGCGATGCTCTTGCATCGTTCGGCCGTGGCGGCCAGGTTGGGGATTCCGGGCGATCCGTTTCCCGCCTTCGATCTTCTGGAACTGTTCGCTTTCGTGCGGCCGGCCGGCTTTTGCGTGCCGACCATTCGCGGTCTGGCCGAGGCTTTGGATCTGCCGGCGCCACATTCGCATGAGGCGGAAGCGGAAAGCCTGCTGAGCGCCGCGCGGCATCTGCTCGACGAACTGGTCCGCCTGACCCCGCGCAGCCACGCTTCCAAACAGGCCGATGCCAAGGGGTTCGCCTGGATCATGGCGCGCGCCGGTTGGCCGTGGGCGAGCGCCGTCTTGACGGCTCTTGGCGCCGCGCGCGACCAGGGACGGGGCAATTCGGCCCTGCAGATTTGGGACCGCTTGGGGGAATGGAGCGAACATGCCCTGGAGCCGGCGCCGGGCAATTTTCCGGTCGAACCGGGAGAGGCGCGGGTTCGGTTGGCTGAAATGCTGGGGGCTGGGGCCGAACAACGGCCAAGCCAGGCCGATTACGCGTCGGCGGCGGCTCTGGCCTTCGCGCCGCGTCAAATGGCCGGAGCGCCCAATCTGGTGCTGGCCGAGGCCGGGACCGGGACCGGCAAGACTCTGGGCTATATCGCGCCGGCCAGTCTGTGGGCGGAGAAAAACCAGGGACCGGTGTGGATCAGCACCTACACCCGCAACCTGCAACGCCAATTGGACGGTGAACTCGACCGCTTGTATCCCGATCCGGCGGTGAAGGCTAGGAAGGTGGTGATCCGCAAGGGCCGGGAGAATTATCTGTGTCTGCTCAATCTTGAGGAGGCGGTGCAACGCTTGCGCGCCCGCAAGGATGGTGGCGGGGAGGAGGCGGTCACGCTGGTCCTGATGGGGCGATGGGCCCTGGCCAGCCGCGACGGCGACATGGTCGGCGGCGATCTGCCCGGCTGGTTGGTCGATCTGATGGGCAAGCCGCGGACGATCGGGTTGGCCGACCGGCGCGGCGAATGCATCTATTCGGCCTGTCCGCATTTCCGCAAATGTTTCATCGAGCGGGCGGTGCGCCGGGCGCGTCGCGCCGATATCGTGGTGGCCAATCACGCGCTGGTGATGATGCAGGCGGCCTTCGGCGGACTCGATGACGGCGTTTTGCCGACCCGTTATGTGTTCGATGAGGGGCATCACGTGTTTGAAGCGGCGGATAGCGGTTTTTCGGCCGATCTGTCCGGCTTGGAAGCGGCGGAACTGCGGCGCTGGCTGCTGGGCGCCGAAGCCGAGGGCAGCCGTACGCGGGCTCGCGGTCTGAAACGACGCTGCGAGGACTTGCTGGGGGGGCAGCCGACGGCATGCAAGGCTCTCGACGACGCCTTGCATGCCGCCCGTCAGTTGCCGGCGACCGGTTGGCATCAACGACTTTCCGAAGGACAAACGCAAGGGGCGGCGGAACGCTTTCTGGCCTTGCTCCGCCAGCAGGTTTATGCCCGCGCCGCCGGACAAACGACGCCCTACAGCCTGGAATGCGAGCCCCGGCCGGCGGTCGACGGGTTAAACGAGGCGGCGGAGACCCTATCGGCGGCTCTCGACGGTTTGGCCAAGCCGTTGCGCATTCTGGCCAAGGCGTTGGCAGCGGTCCTCGACGATGAGGCGGCGGAGCTGGACAGCGCCACGCGCAGCCGAATCGAAGCGATCATGCGCAGCATCGATCGCCGGGCCTTGTCTCCCGTGACCGCTTGGCGCGACATGCTGGGAACCCTGGTGTCGGAGCCTCGCGCCGAATTCATCGACTGGTTTGCCGTCGATCGGATCGATGGCAGGGACATCGACGTCGGATTCCATCGCCACTGGGTCGATCCGACCATTCCGTTCGCCAAATATGTCGCCGAGCCCTCGCATGGCCTCTTGATCACCTCGGCCACCTTGCGCGACGGGACGAACGATCCCGAAGCCGATTGGCTGGCCGCCGAGCGGCGCACCGGGGCGGCCCATCTGCCGCTTCCGCCGGTGCGGGCCGCGGTGCCCTCGCCGTTCGATTATGCCGATTGCACGCGGGTCCTGGTGATCACCGATGTCCGCAAGGATGATATGGATCAGGTGGCGGCGGCTTATCGCGAGCTGTTCAAGGCCGCCGGCGGCGGCGGACTTGGCCTGTTTACCGCGGTCAGCCGTTTGAAAGAGGTGTGGAAGCGGATTCGCGGCCCGCTGGACGCTGCGGGAATCGATCTGTTGGCCCAGCATGTCGAAGGCATGGACACCAGCACCATCGTCGACATCTTTCGGGCCGAGGAGGATGCCTGCCTGCTGGGCACCGATGCGGTCCGCGACGGCGTCGATGTTCCCGGGCGGTCGCTGCGCTTGATCGTCTTCGATCGCGTGCCCTGGCCGCGTCCCGATATCGTCCACAAGGCGCGCCGCGCCGCTTTCGGCGGAAAAGCCTATGACGACATGATCACCCGGCTTCGGTTGAAACAGGCCTTCGGCCGTTTGATCCGGCGTTCCGGCGATGCCGGGTTGTTCGTGCTCCTCGATCCGATGATGCCGTCACGGCTGGCCGGCGCCTTTCCTCCGGGCGTGGTTCCCGAGCGCGTCGGTTTGGCCGAGGCGGTGACGCGGACGCGGGCGTTTTTGGGCAAAGCCGATCAGAAATGATAGGCGATGCCCATGCCGCCGAAGGCCTGCTCCTTGCTTTGCACGATCGGGCTGTCGGCGGCGTTGCCGATGATCTCGGAGACCTTGGCGATGCCGAACACCAGCCAATGATCGCTCAATCGGTAGGTGGCATTGAGGCCGAGAGCGACGTCTTGCAACCCGCCATCGGCCGTATAGACGCGCAATCCCGAAGAGGCGGACTGGCCGGCGGTGACGCCGAAGAACTTTCTCATGTGATCGCTGTCGGCGAACGATAGCTGCGGGCCCAGTTTGAGCATCCAGCGGGGGGCCGGGCGGAACGCGTAAGTAGCGCCCAGAGAACCCGTCAGGCCGTTGCCCGTATGAATGACGGCTTGACGGACCTGAGCCCGGACCTCGAAGGCGTCCCACTGATAGGCGGCATATCCGCCCAATTGCAGCGAGCCTGAAATATTGCCCAGGCCGTGCAGATGCGGGTCGTCGTTCTCGTCCCGTCCTCCGGCGTACCCGGCCAACACGCCCATTTTAAATTTGCCGGCTCGCACGACGTCGGCCCCCAACCCCTGCGGCCCCAGGGACGCCCAACCCCGATAAGAGACCGAGCCGAACGGAATCGGCGTGACGTGGTAGCGTTCCGCCCCCTCGAAGCGCGGAGCATAACCGGCGCCGATACCCAGCGTGACGTCCCAAGTGGAGGGGTGATCGCCAGCGCCGGGTTGTTCCAATTGCCGGTCAAGGTTTTCGTCGGCCTTTGCCGCCGTCGAGCTGAAAAGAAGGCCAAAGCAGATCAGAGGGAAGGCGAGACGGGAGGTGGTGGACGACTGCACGGCGGGGGCTCCAGTGCTTTGCGGACCGTTTAAGGACTTGGGCACTTTAGCACCAGACAGTGACAGTGTGCGTTATTTTGAGAAATGCACGCCGTGTCGGCAGGATCCAGCGGGTCCCGTCTTTCGCGCCTTCGTGGCGAATTTTTCTCTCGCTTAACCGTTCCCACAAGGGAAGAGGAATTCCATTTTCTCCATTGAGAACCGCTGGGCATTTCCAATTTCATATAAGCGGCCCTATTGGCTGGCCCAAACGATGCGCGCAAGCGAAGCGACGGCGTCGGTCGCCAGGCTGACGTCGCCGTCCGTCGCCGATAAAGCCTGCAACTCGATGCGTTTCGCGGTGCGGCGGAGCAGGCGGCGGACGTAAAGTTCGCCCCGGTCGGTTCGCACCAGGACCCGATCGCCACGACGCGGTTCGATGGATGGAGACACGATCAGCGTGTCGCCAATTTTGTAGATCGGTTCCAATCGATCGTCGATGACTTCCACGGCGAATGCATGCGGGTCGGCGACGTGCGGCAGGGCGATCTCATCCCAATCGTTACCGGACGGGAAGCCTGCGGCATTGAACCGGCGATCGGGGTCGATTGCGCGCAAATTGGTCAACGGAATCGTCTGTTGCGAGGATGGGGTCCGATCCGGTCGCACGAGACTGACGAAATGGACAAAACTGGAGTCTGTAGCCTCCAGGATTTTGGCAATGCTTTCCGTGCTCGGCCAGCGGGCCTTGCCGTCCTTGGTGGTGCGTTTGCTGCGGTTGAAGGTCGTTGGGTCCAAGCCGGCCCGTCTTGCCAACCCCGAGGCTGTCAAACGATTTTCCTGCGCCAACCGGTCGATGGCGGCCCATATGTCAGTATGCGTCAACATGGGAACAATATCTCACAAAGGGTCTGTGCGAGCGATAGCAAAAATACCATTCCGCACAAGGTATCCTATCTTTTGGTTGAGGCGGAGCGCGATCTGGATAGTGTATAACACACTGAAAAAGAAAGATTCCTATCAGCGTTACGAGAAAGGATTGAGGTGTCTTGCAACTGCTTATCTACCAAACGGTGATAGTCCTGGAAAGGGAACTGGGGCTCTCGTGAGGTGTTGGGCAGGCGTCGTCGATCAATCGATCAACGAATGTCATAAAAACTCCATTTCTCCGTCGATTGCTAAACGGACGGTTACAGCGTATTGAGGACGCGATTTGCGCCGTGACCGGCGTATCGAGTTGACTCTTGGCGGGAGGGGACATTGCCGAGGACGATTATTCCGGCCACCGTCAGTTTTGCGCCCAATTTGCGACCCAATGTGTGGGATTTGGCGGTATTGCCGCTGGTGTTGGCCATTCTGTGGGTCCTCGCCTTCGGCGGGGCGCAGATGGCGACGCCCTACAATATCGGCGACCCTCTGCCGATCACTCTCGATCCCGGCGAACTGCCCTATTATCTGTTGCGATCTTTTTTGCGGATGGCGATCGGTCTGGCCGTTTCGATGGTGTTCACGCTGGTCTACGCGACGTTGGCGGCGAAGAGCAAATATGCCGAAAAGATCCTGATTCCCGTCCTCGACGTTCTTCAGTCCATTCCGATCCTCGGTTTTCTGTCGATCACGGTCACCGGCTTTATCGCCCTTTTTCCCGGCAATCTGCTGGGTGTCGAATGCGCCTCGATTTTTGCCATCTTCACCTCGCAAGCCTGGAACATGACCTTCAGTTTCTATGCGTCGCTCCGGACCGTTCCGCATGACTTGAACGAGGCCGCCGACATGTTCCATCTCTCGGTTTGGCAGCGCTTTTGGCAGTTGGAGCTGCCCTTCGCCGCGCCGGGCCTGATCTGGAACATGATGATGTCGGTGTCCGGCGGCTGGTTTTTCGTCGTCGCCTCCGAAGCGATTACCGTCAACAGTCAAACCATTACGCTGCCGGGGATCGGTTCCTACATCGCCATGGCGATCGCCGAGAAGAATCTCGGGGCGATCGGCTGGGCGATTCTGGCCATGCTGATCGGCATTATCATTTATGATCAGTTGTTCTTTCGGCCCTTGGTCGCCTGGGCCGATAAATTCAAATTCGAAAGCTCACCGGGCGAGGAAATTCCCACCTCGCGGTTGCTCGATATGCTGCAAAGGACCCGGTTCCTCCGGGTCTTCAGCGCGGTGCCGGTGATGCTGTGGGAATGGTCCTTGCCGGTGTTTCGCAAACGCGCCGATGGCCTCGGCAAAGCGAGCAGAGTGGCGTTGCGTCTTCCCTGGTTCGATCGGGTTTGGAACGTGTTCCTGTTGGGGATCGCGGCTTACGCGGTCTATCGGGTCGGTGAATATGTCCAGGCGGAAGTCGGCTTGGATGAAGTCCTGCATGTTTTCCTCCTCGGCCTGATCACGGCGGTTCGGGTGATCGTGCTGATCGCCGTCGCCGCGTTGGTCTGGGTGCCGATTGGCGTATGGATCGGCTTTCGGCCTCGCCTGGCGCAGACGGTGCAGCCGATCGCCCAATTCATGGCGGCGTTTCCAGCCAATCTGATGTTTCCGGTGGCGGTGATTCTGATCCTGCATTTCAATGCCAGCGTCGAAATCTGGACCAGTCCGCTGATGATTCTTGGCACCCAGTGGTACATTCTATTCAATGTCATTTCGGGGGCCATGTCGATGCCGGGCGATTTCCGCGCGGCGGCCGACAATTTCGGACTGAAAGGCTGGCTGAGGTGGAAGCGCCTCATCCTTCCTGGCATTTTCCCGTCCTTCGTGACCGGGGCCATCACCGCGTCCGGCGGGTCGTGGAACGCCAGCATCGTTGCGGAATATGTCAGTTGGGGCGATACGACCCTGATGGCCACCGGCATCGGCGCCTATATCGCCGACAACACCCAGAAGGGCGACTTTCCGCGCATCGCCTTGGGCGTGGCGGTGATGTGCTGTTTTGTGATGTTGTTTAACCGTCAGATTTGGCGCCGCATGTACCGGTTGGCCGAAGAACGCCTGCGCATCGATTGAGAAAGGCCTTGTCATGACCGATACCACTGAATTGCTGATCGATCTCGCCGAGGTCCGCAAATGCTTCCGGGCGCCCGATCATTCCGACCGCGTCGTGTTGGAGGATGTGAATTTTCAGTTGAAGCAGGGCGAAATCGTCTCGCTGCTCGGCAAGTCGGGGTCGGGCAAGTCGACCTTGCTGCGCATTATCGCCGGGTTGATCGAGGCCAATGGCGGCAAGGTTCACTACCGAGGGAAGAGCATCAATGGGCCGGTGCACGGCATTTCCATGGTGTTTCAATCCTTCGCCCTGTTCCCCTGGCTGACGGTCCAGCAGAATGTCGAATTGGGGCTCGAAGCGCTGGCGGTGCCGGCCGACGAGCGCGAGACCCGGGCGAACGAGGCCATCGATATGATCGGCCTCGGCGGCTTTGAATCGGCCTATCCGCGCGAATTGTCCGGTGGCATGCGCCAGCGTGTCGGTTTTGCCCGTGCCCTGGTGATGCGTCCCGACGTGCTGCTGATGGAC